>CALBCO010000061.1 GCA_937927265.1 uncultured Verrucomicrobiae bacterium
TCTTTCGCGCTGAGTCCCTCGCGGAACCCGCCTTGGCGTTCACTACGGTTGCTGTCACTGCTTCCGGTCATTTCTTTTCTCTTTGATTTCTCTCTTTCTTTTTCTGACTTGTTCATGCCCATGCCGGGCACACGAGTGCGGTGCGGCCGCACCGCTTTTGCGGTCGGCACTCGCGTGCGTCTGTTAACTCTCAATGGCTCGGAGGCGGGCCGAAGCGCAGACAAGAATGTCTGCACCACCTCCCACATCTGACGGGGTGGTCTGGTCCTCATCGTGCAGCCGCGGAGGGGGACGGAAGAGATTTTCGCTGTCGGAAGGTGGAGGCTGAGGAAACGTTCATTCAACGTGAAACTTTCCGCACTGCGCTCATGATTCCGATGTTGCTCGAATGACTGGAACGTTCCGTTTCTTGACCCTCGCCTTTTTCCGAATTTCGATCTTGTAACAGGGTACTAATGAGAGCCTATCCTCAATGGGTCAGGTTTTTCGTTGAACCCCGACTTTGCTGCCGCTACAACTCCCGGCATGGGACAGTCCATTCGCGTCATTCAGTTCGGCCTTGGTGCTATTGGCCGCGCCACCGCAAAACTCTGTTTGGAAAAATCCAACCTGAAACTTGTCGGGGCCGTGGACCCCCAATACGCCGGCCAAGACCTCGGCGACCTCCTCGGACTCAACCGCAAACTCCGCATCCCGATCGCGGCGCAACTCCCGAATGTGCCGGCTGATGCCGTGTTCCACTGTGCTGGCTCATCTTTTGCCGAGTGCTTCGCGCACTTTGAGTCGTTCGCTAAAGCCGGTTTGCATTGCGTCACCTCCAACGAAGAAGCCCTGTTCCCCGCCTACCGGCACAGAGACTTGGCCGCCAAGCTCAACAAACTGTGCGCCGCCCACCGGGTTGGTTTTCTAGGCACCGGCGTCAATCCCGGCTTTGTCATGGACACGCTGGCGCTCATCACCACTGCTACCTGCCAGAAAGTTGAATCCGTTCACGTCATCCGTGTTGTGGATGCTGGCACGCGCCGCGAAGCGTTACAGCGCAAAGTCGGCGCTGGTCTTAGCGAAGCCGAATTCCACCGGCTGGCCAAGGAACAGAAAATCCGCCACGTCGGCCTGAGTGAGTCCGTGGTGCTTGTCGCCCACGGTCTCGGTTGGGATCTCGACCGCGTGGATGAAACCATCGCCCCGGTCATCGCGCCGAAGACGATCCATACTCAGTACCTGACCGTCCTAGCCGGTGATTCCGCCGGCGTCCGGCAGATTGCGCGCGGGTTCTGGAAGGGTCGGACACTCATCACACTCGATCTGCAGATGTACGTCGGCGCGCCCAACCCGCGTGACGAGATCGTGTTGGAAAGCGTGCCGCCGATGCACGTGGTTGTGCGGGGCGGTACCGCCGGCGACTTGGCGACACCGGCGATTCTGGTAAACTGCCTTCCGCGCCTGATGGAGGCCCAACCGGGTGTGCAGACCATGGCGAGCATCGCGTTGCCTCGGTTGATCCGATGAAGAACATCGTCTATTTCGATCTCGAAACGCAGAAAAGTGCGGCGGAAGTTGGCGGCTGGAACCGCAAACGCGACATGAAGATGTCCGTTGGCGTTACCTATTCCACCGCCGATGGTCAATACCACATCTACAGCGAGGACAAAGTTCACGACCTTATCAAGCAACTCCTGCGCGCCGATCTCGTTGTCGGATTCAACATTATCAACTTCGACTACGAAGTGCTCCACGGGTACTCGCTGCTTGACCTGACGGCGGCGCCCACGCTCGATCTGATGGTGGACTTGGAACAAAAACTTGGCCACCGGCTATCGCTCGACGCGTTAGCGAAAGCGACGTTAAGTGCGCCGAAGATTGCCGACGGGATGCAGGCGTTGCGCTGGTGGAAGGAAG
Source organism: uncultured Verrucomicrobiae bacterium (assembly GCA_937927265.1). Classification (GTDB taxonomy): domain Bacteria; phylum Verrucomicrobiota; class Verrucomicrobiia; order Palsa-1439; family Palsa-1439; genus CALBCO01. The sequence goes on from CALBCO010000061.1 coordinate 1,900, forward strand.
GCAAGCTGTTGGAGATTGCAGAGTATTGCTGTTTCGACGTCAAAATCACCAAAGACTTGCACGAATACGGCCGCGCTCATGGCGAAATCGCCTACTTTGACAAGTTAGGCCAACGCCGCAACGTCAAGGTGCAGTGGTAGTCTCGCTGGTGGCTTCGAGGAATTGGCGGTAGAGGCTGGCGTAGGTGCCGTGGAGCGCGAGCAGTTGGCTGTGGGTGCCGCGTTCGATGATCTGGCCGTGGTCGAGCACGAGAATCAAATCCGCCTTCCGGATCGTACTGAGCCGGTGGGCCACGATGAAGCTTGTACGGCCTCGCAATAGCTTCTCCAGCGCGCGCTGGATCCGGGCCTCGGTCAAAGCATCCACGCTGCTCGTGGCTTCGTCGAGGATCAGAATTCGCGGGTCGGCGAGCATGGCGCGGGCGAAACAGACGAGTTGGCGTTGACCCAACGACAGACTCGCGCCACGTTCGCCCACGTCGGTGCCGAATCCGTTTGGCAACGCGGCGATGAGATCAAGGAAATCCAATTGCCGGACCACTTCGATGATCTCAGCATCCGTCGCGTTGGGGCGGCCCCAGCGAATGTTGTCCATGACGGTGCCACGGAACAAAAAGTTCTGCTGGCCGACCAAGCCCATCAGTTGATGGAGCGAATCAGCGGTGATCTCGTTGAGGTCGCGGCCATCGAGCAACACCTTGCCGGCTGTCGGGAGGTAGAACTTGGCGATCAGGTTGGCAATGGTTGTCTTGCCGCTGCCGGTATGCCCCACCAGCGCGACGCTGTGGCATGGCTCGACCACGAAACTGACCCCGCGCAGAGCCTTTCGGTCCGGTTGGTAGCAGAACTCGACATCGCGGAACTCCACGCGGCCCTGGCAGGCCGCGCGCGTAATGGGCGTGGCGGTCGGCGGTTCTTCCCAATCAGGTTTGGTGTCCAACAACCGGAACACCCGCTCGGCACCGGCCATGGCGGTCAAGGCTTGGTTGTATTGATTTCCCAAAGCCGGAATTGGCGACAAGAATAGGTTGGCCAGAAAGAACAGCGGAATCATTTCGCCAAAGGCCATCCGACCATTGAAAACCTGCCAACTGGCGATGACGACCAGCACAGCATTGAACAGTTGGCCGTGCATTTCCAGCAACGGGAGAAACACGCCGCTGGCCCGCGCCACGCCGAGGTTATATTTTGAGTGGTCAGCGACTAACGCGCGGAAAAATGAGGCATTCACTTCCTGTCGGGCAAAACCTTGCGTGACGCGGATGCCATTCACCGATTCGGTCAGGGTGGAGGTCACCCGGCTGAAACTTTCCTGCACTTCGCGGTTCGCCTGGCTGAGCCGGCGGCGGAAATGACGGTTCAGCGCCCACAACATCGGTGCCATCGCGAGCATCACCAGAAACAGAATCGAGTCGTAGTACAAAATCAACCCGCCCGCCACAATCATTTGGCCACCTTGCACGAGCGAGACAAACAACACGTCCTGCACTCCCGCCCGTACAGCCTCGGCATCACTGGTCACCCGACTGATGATCCGTCCCAGGCGCATCCGGTTGTAAAAACTCAGCGGCAATCGCATCAACTGACGGAAAATATCTGCTCGCAAATCCTGCATTACCGATTCGCCCAGCTCCAACGCCAGTCGTTGCCGGAAATGGAAAGTCAGTTGCGTCAACGCGGCCATCACCAGGAAACTAAGCGCGCCCCAAATCGTACCGGGCAGGTCGTGGTCAGAAATTGGCCCCTTAATGATCGCACCAATCATCCAAGCCAGGACGGGGACTTGCACGGAGCGCAAAAACACCGTGACCAACAACCAGTTGCGTTTCGCTGCATAGGGTCGCGTGTAGGCGAACAGACGACGGATGAGGTTGAACTCCAAAGGCCGTTCCTGGACTTCGTCCTGCGGTTCACGGTGAAAATGCGTGATTGCGATGGCGCCTTTGCTGATCATGGACGGGCGGCTCCTTCCGCAAATTGGGCTTCTGCGGTGCGACGGTAATGCCCCTCCACAGCCATCAATTGCGCATGGGTACCGCGTTGCACAATCCGCCCCTCGTCCAACACAATGACAAAATCCGCCCGACGCAACGCGCTCAACCGGTGGGCCACGATGAATGTCGTCCGCCCCCGCATCGCGTTATCCATGGCGGTGAGAATCTCGTGTTCAGTCTGGGCGTCCACAGCGGCAGTCGGATCATCGAGAATCAGAATGGGTGGGTCGAGCAACACGGCGCGGGCGATTGCCAGCCGTTGGCGTTGGCCGCCTGATAAATTCGCACCGCCCTCGCGCAACACGGTGTCGTAGCCTTGCGGCAACTGGGTAATGAACTCGTGCGCGGCGGCAATCCGGGCGGCACGCTCCATTTGTTCGCGGCTGGCCTCCGGATGGCCAAACGCAATGTTGGCGGCGACCGTGTTGCTGAAAAGAAAACTTTCCTGAAACACCACGCCGATGTTGCGGCGCAGTTCGTCCACAGCGAGTTGCCGGAGATCCAGGCCGTCCATGAGCACCCGGCCGCAACTGGGATCGTAGAAACGCGGGATCAAACTCAGCAGCGTGCTCTTGCCCGCGCCGGTCGCGCCAAGAATGGCCACGCATTGGCCTCGTTCGACGGTAAAATCAATATCTTCAAGCACCACTTCGCCTGGCCGATGCTCGAACCAGACGTGCTCGAACCGGACTTGGCGCCCTGCCGTGGTCGGCGGCAACGGTTGCGGACGCGGCGGGTCTTGCACTTCGATGGGCGCGTCGAGAATCTCGAACACCCGCCGGGCCCCAGTGAGGCTGACTTGGATGGTATTGTTGATGTTGGCGATGTTTTGAACTTGGCCGGAAAATTGTTGGAGCAAGCCGGCAAAGACAACCAGCCCGGTGCCGAGGGGGAGCTGATTGTAGATGACGAGGTAGCCACCGTAGAGCAAAAGAATGGTGATGTTGATTTGGGTCAGAAACCCGATGCTCGGCGAGAACGTGCTGACCATCCAGAAGATGCGGTGCTGCTGGGTGCGGATGGCTTGGTTGGCTTGCTGGAAACTCGCCGTGGTTTCGGGTTCGCGCGCGAAACCTTTGATGACCTGGATGCCTTGAATAAACTCCGCGAGTTTGCGAATCATCTCGTCCACCAACTCGCGATTGCGTTGGTATTGCGGGCGCACGGTCCGTGCGAACCACGACGCCCCCCACCACAAGATCGGCGTCGTGGCGAGACAAGCCAGCGTCAATTGCAGATGCAGATGCGCCATGTAGACCAGATAGACGACCAACGATAACGCGAGGATGATGAACTGGATCACCACGCCATCCACAAAGGCGCGGACTTGTTGAACGTCGCCCGTTACGCGATTGATGATCGAACCGCTTGCATGAGCATCAAAGAACCGAAATGAGAGCCGCTGGAGTTTGTCATAGACCTGGGCGCGGAGGTCTACGACGATTTGCATCTGGACGAGTTTGACGATGTTGACGGTGTTGACATAGGTGAGCAGCGCGCGCAGCAACGCCAGCAGCAAGATCCCGCCGGCGATGACCGCCGCGATGTGCAACGGCGACCAGTCGGCCGGTGGGTGCAAGTAACCGGCCATCGGCCACGGGGGGAGCTGTGCACCGTCCACAACCTGCGACCGCACATAATCAATCGCCACACCGGTGAGGCTCAACCCGCTCAAGCCAAGCACCAGCAACACCAACTGCACGGCCAGCACTTTGACGCACCCCCAACGATAACGCCAGCTAAACGCCAGCAATCGGCGCACAAGAGTCCAGTTGGAAACTAGGGATTCCACAATCCACGTTGTAGCACGTTCTCTTTGTGACGCAACGGGAAAGCCAGCCGCGAATTGGCTCTGGGGACTGCAACAATGGGCGATCCGAAGTTTCTCCAGACGCAGGCGACGACCGAATCGCTCCCTCCTTCTGGCATGAGCCTATGCAACGGGACTGTTATTTTACTTGTGTCCACGCCCGTATCTCCTCCCCACCTCATCACACCATCGCCATGGTCCCCCTCTCGATACCATCCCAGACGCCACTCACGCGGCGTTCTCAAAATGGGGTGATCGCCTGTCTGGCAGCGGAAACCACACCGCTGATCGTGCGGAGGTGGCGTTGGGGCACTTTGGAGTGGGGGGTTATGCTGCCGGGGGCGTGGGGGGCGATGGCGGTTGCTGTTGGCGTTGCCGGCGCAACGTCAGCCCGGCGCTGCCCGCCATGACGGCACAGTAGATGAATCCCAACCCCAAAAGCACGGCCCCCACTTTATTGAAGCCCTTGGATTGAATTTCCGGGTTGTACCAGCCGTCGTAGGCAAACCAAATGGTCAGCGCCAGCAAAACCACGGCGGCTGTACCGTGTTTCTTGAAGACTTCTTCCGCGCTGGGACGCGGCCGAGGAATTGTCGAGGTTTCCATAGTGCGCGTGTGAATTCAGCAGACGGCCATCTTCACCACATCTACCAGTGATTTGCCTTGTTTCTTTTTGTGGGGCAGCGTGGGAACATCCATTTCGGCCAAGACCCGCACCGGCGTCTGCATTAGCTCGTACTCGGCCTGCAACCAGTCATCCACATCATGACCGTGTTGGCAGCCGCGTTGTAAATAGAGCTGATAGGCCCGCGCCATGATTTCTTCCCGACTCGGCCGTCGCAGCACGACTTTCGATTGTAGCTTCGCACCCATTCGCTTGCCTTTAGAATGCACCAACTCGTCGCCTGGTGCAACACTGTTTTTCATTTTAGGTGTCGCAGATGTGTGTTAGCGTCGGCGGCGCGATGCAACAATTGGGAACCAGGGCTGAATGGGAGCAATGGCTGCCGTTTCTCGCCACGTTCCGCGCCTATCGGCGCGAGAACATCCGGCCTGACTTGTTCGCGAGCTTGACGGTCACCCTGTTGGTGGTCCCGCAGGCAATCGCCTACGCAATGATTGCCGGCTTGCCTCCCTTGTATGGGTTATACGCCAGCATCGTCGTGACCATCCTGGCGGGGTTGTTTTGCCAAAGCGAACTGGTGATTTGCGGTCCAACCAATGCCATTTCGCTGATGGTTGCCAGCACTTGGATGGTCACCACCGATCCGTCCGTGTGCGAGAATCCGATGCTGGCGGTCACGCTG
>CALBCO010000062.1 GCA_937927265.1 uncultured Verrucomicrobiae bacterium
TGACTTGGGGTTTGTTGTGGAGCCTGGCGCGGTTGTTGTATCCGCCTGAAAAGGCGACCGGGGTGTTTGGCATTTTCGCGTTGCTGTACGCAATCAATCCGTTGCTTTTGCAAGAAGGGATGATGTTGGACATTGATTGCAGTGTGTTGACGCCGATATTGGTGTTGCTGTTGCACGAGTACATCCGGATGGAATTACGCGGTACGGCGTGGGTGAGGAAATACGGTTGGTTGAGCGTGTTGGTGGCGGTGTCGCTGTGGGCGAAGGAGTTTGGCGCGGTGTATTCGGCGGCGGCGCTGATTGTTTATGTGATCTTGCGCCGGCAGTGGCGTGATTTGACAGGCGTGGTGGTGATGTTGGTGGCGGGGGCGGCGTTGTTTTGGGTGACGTGGTGGTTGTATTGCCGGCTGACGGGGATGCCGCTGATGTTTTTCATCCGGTTCACGATTCTCGACAAACTGATGATCGGCGAAGGTTTGTTGCGGACGATTGCGCAGCAGAGCGGTTGGGGCAATGCGTGGTTCATGGTGCTGTTCAGCCTTTTGAACACGATCATTTGGACCTCGCCGTTTTATTTTGTTTTGGCCTTGTTGGTGATTGGCTGGCGGTTGCGAGTGTTTTGGGCGACGAAACAGGTGGGACCGCTGGATTTGTTGCTGCTGTACGTATTGGCCACGGTGGGGGCGACACAGGTGTACCGGCCGAGCGGGTGGTTTTTGAAATATGAGTACCCGTTGCATGGGGTGCTGGTGTTGCTGGTGGCGGTGTATTTGTACGAGAAGTTTCAGGGTTGTTCGTGGCGCGAATGGGCGGTCGCGGGCGGCGTGGCGGTGGTGGCGGCGGCGGCGCAAGTGGGGGTGACGGGCGACCCGGTGTATTGGTTTTTCAACATGGGGTTGTCGGGGCTGCGACAGCATCATGTGTGGGTGTTTTACGCGGTGACGGCGGGAGTGTTGCTGATTGCGCTGAAGGTGGCGCGGGCCGATTGGCGGCCGATGAGTGTTGTGGCGGGCGCCTTGTTGGTCGGCACCGTGGGGGCGAATCTCGGCTTGAACTGGAAGCAGCGGGCGGCGTACGTGACCTCGATCACGTGGAACAATTATGGTGAAGACGGTTTTCGTGAGGTGGTGGCCTATTTGCAGCAGGTCGTGCCGCCCGGTAAGATGCCGATTTGTCGGGGGGATTTCGGGTTTAACTTGTTCAAGGATGATCAACCGCCCCGGCGGCGCTGGATTCCGTGGACTGTGTTCACCAACGCGCGCAGTGTGGAAGAAGTGGTCCGTAACATTACCGTCCCCGAGGCCTCGCATATTGTTTTGGATCGGTATTGCATGCTTCGGCATCTTTTGCCGATTCTGCTGCAATACTACGAACTGGATCAGCAGTTTGGCTTGATGAAGACTGGCGGGTACAGTTTTTACATCTTGCGGCGGAAGAACCTGCCCGGTTAGTGTGTCCGGCATGAGCACACGACGAGCTTGGCGACCCGCGGAGCGCGGTTTGGTGGTTCTGTTGGTGGTGTATTTCCTGGTCTTCTTTGGGTTGGCGCTGCGGCAGTTCAACATTTTTGGCCGCGACCAGAGTCTCTACGCCGAATACGACAGCATGTTCTGGTGGACGTTGCAGGGGAAGCTCTTTCTCATGTCCGGTTATGGACTAAGCGAGTTTGCGATGCACACGTCGTACTTTTGGGTTTTGTTGCTCCCGTTTTACTGGCTTGCGCCGGGGGTGCCGACGTTGTTGTTTTTCCAAACACTGGCGCTCACGTTGGCGGCCTGGCCATTTTTTCTGCTGGTGCGGCGGGTGTTGGAAGACGATTGGGCGGGGTGGTTGGCGGCGGCGGCGTACTTGTTTCTGCCGGCCTTGGTTTCGCAGAACCTCAACCAGATTCAGGAGACGGTTTTTGTCGCGCCGTTTCTGATGGCGGCAATGTATTTCTTTGTGGCGCGCCATTGGCGGTGGTTTTTGGTGTTCGGGGGGTTGACGTGTCTGGTGCGGGAGAACTTTCCGTTGGCGGTGGCGATGTTCGGCGTCTGGGCGTGGCGTGAGAAGCGCGACTGGAAATGGGTTGTCGTTCCCCTGGTGGGCGGCAGTTTGTATTTTGCGCTGGTGACGTTTGTCATCATGCCGGCGATGCGGGCGGGGCACGCCTGGCATGTGACGAATCGTTATTTTGACTATCTCGGTGATTCGCCCGGGCAAATGATTGCGACGGTGTTGCAAGACCCGTTGATTCTGGTGCGACATTTGTTGCAGGCCGATGTGTTGATGTTTCTCGTGCTGCTGACGCAGACCTTTGGATTTGTGCTGCCATTCGTGAGTCTGCCGGTGTTGATCGCGTTGCCCGACTTGCTGGTAAATTTGTTCACGGGCGCAAACCAGATGCGGGTGATTGCGTACCATTACCATGTGGCGACCAGCAGCGCGTTGGCCGTGGCGACGGTGTTCACGTTCCGCAAGTTGCAGGATCGTTGCCGGCGGCAGTTTGGCGGGACAGGCGGCTATGCGCGGTTGTTGGCGGCGGGGCTGTTGGTGGTAGCGGTGGCGCAGTGGATGTTGTGGCTGGACGTGGGTCGGTTCCGGCAACTGCCGCATCATGAGACGTTGGTGCGGGCGTTGCAGGTGGTGCCGAAGGATGCCTCGGTGCTGGTGCCGCGGCGGATGCTCGGCCACGTGTCGCAACGAGCGAAATGGGATGTGAACGGCTTGTTTTGGGACCCAATTCGCAAAGCCGAGCCACGCGAGATTCCGCCGGAGTATCCGTACACGTTTGAGTACGTGATTTTTGACGCCAACGAGCGACAGTATCCGCCGTTTTTCACGCGCGAGACGTTTGAGCAGTTCAGCAAGAACCCGGCGTACCGGGTGATTTTTGCGGAGAACAACGTGTTTGTGTTTCAGCGGGTGGCGACATCACCGGTGCGCTAGCTCGAGCTGCAAGATCTCGTCGAGGATGTCGTCCACGAACCGGGTGAGCCGCCATTTCGGGTAGTGGGTCTTGAACTTGGTGAGGTCGCTGATGTAGCAGATGTGGTCGCCGATCCGGTTTTGGTCCACGTATTGGGTGTTCATTTTCCGACCCAACCGAGCCTCCAGTTTGTCCACGCACTCCAGCAACGACGCGTTGCTTTCGCGGCCGCCGCCGAGATTGTACACTTCACCCGGTCGCGGCGCGGCGATGAAAGCATCGAAGGCGGCCACCACGTCGGCGCTGTGGATTTGGTCGCGGACCTGTTTGCCTTTGTAGCCGAAAATCTTGTACGTCTCGCCGCGCACGGCGACTTTGACGAGGTAGTTGAGAAACCCGTGCAGCTCGACGCCGCTGTGGTGCGGGCCGGTCAGGCAGCCGCCGCGGAAACAAACCGTCGGCATTCCGAAGTAGCGGCCGTATTCTTGCGTCATGAGGTCAGCGGCGGCTTTGGATGCGCCGAAGAGGCTGTGGAGGCAGCGGTCAATACGGCAGGTTTCGGAGATTCCCTGGTAATCTTCTTTGCGGGCGTATTCGTAGCGGCGTTCCAACTCGACGAGTGGCACTTCATTGGGGGCGTCGCCATAGACTTTGTTGGTGCTCATGAAGACGAACGGGGATTCGGGGGTGAACTGCCGGGCGGCTTCGAGCAGGTTGAGGGTGCCGACGGCGTTGACGTCGAAGTCATCGAAGGGCCGGTCTTTGGCGAGGTCGTGGGAGGGTTGGGCGGCGCAGTGGATGATGATCTGAGGCCGGTGGGTCTTGAAAAAGTCGAGCACTTTGGCGCGGTCGCGGATGTCGAGGGCGAAATGTTGGAAGTGCCGGCATTCGTTCTGGAGCCGGCGCAGATTCCACGTTGTGTCGCCTTTTGGGCCAAAGAAATCGGCGCGCATGTTGTTGTCCATGCCGAGGACGTGGCAGCCTTGGCAGTCGTAGTGGGTGACGGCTTCCGAGCCGATGAGGCCGCTGGAGCCGGTGACGAGGATGCGTTTGGTTGGCATGGGCTCAGTATCCGAGTTTGAGTTTACGGAAGCAAGCCAGACACATGCGGAGCATGCGGAGGCCGTTGTGGAAAACCTTCACCATCTTGGTTGTGCCGTAGATGCGTTCTTGGTAGTGGACGGGCAGGTCAATGATGCGCAGATGCAGTTTGGCGGCACCGAATAATTCCTCATAATCGCCCCAGCGGTCTTCGACGCCCCAGGTGCCGAGCAGTTTTTCGAGGCGATGCCAGTCCCGTCGCCAGAGAACTTTGGTGCCGCAGAGCGTGTCGCGGATGCGTTGGTCGAGCAAGTAGGCAAATACGAGGCTGAAGAACTTGTTGCCGAGCATGTTGGTGAATTTCATGGCTTGCTGCTGCATGGGATACACCATGCGCGAGCCGTTGATGAACTCGCCTTTACCGGTCACGATGGCGTCGAAGAAGTACGGCAACTCTTCCGGCATCACGGTCAAGTCGGCGTCGAGGATCATCAGGATATCACCGGTCGCAGCGCGGAAGCCGGTCCAGACGTTTTGGGCTTTGCAAATACCGGGGCCGGGGACGAGTTTGATGTCTTTGTCGGGGTGTTCGCGCTGCATTCGCCGGACTTCGTCGGCGGTGCCGTCGGTGGACTTGTCGTCGCAGAAAATGATTTCGGTGTGGCGGCCCATTTGGGGGATGCGGCGGACGGCCGGCTCGATGTTACCGGCTTCATTCTTGCACGGGATGATGACCGAGACGCTGACGGATTGCGGGGCCACTGGTTGTGGGGCGGGGCGGGCGACGAGGACGTTGATCATACAGAGCCGGTTGAGGCCCGGCAGTTTGGCCAGTACGCGGTTCATGAACCACGACAGCAGCGGAATCCATTTGGGGAACAGCACGATGCGGTAGGTGCGGAGCCATTGCCAGCCGGCGAGTTCGAGGAGGTTGCGGAGGTCGTCTTCCGAGAGCCAGTTTTGCTCCGGCAACGGCATCTTCAGGCGCAAGCGTTCGGCCAGTGTGAGGATGGGTTCCCAAAGGTGGTTGTAGGTGTAGATGACCAGCCGGGTATGCGGCTCGGCGACCCGCTGCAATTGCGTGAATGCGCGTTGCACGTCCACGGTGTCGCTGACGTTGTCGAAGAGGATGTAGTCGAATGTTTCGTTGAGCGCGAGGTCTTCGGGATCGGCGGTGAGAAATTCGTGTTGGGGGAACTTCTGTTGGGCGATGGCGGTCATTTCGCGGCTGACTTCGATGCCGACGCCGCGGGCGGGGGCGAGGGCATCGAGCAGGAAGCCGGTTTGGCAACGCAGGTTCAGGACGCGTTTGCCGGGTTCGATGATGAAGCGCAAGATGCGTTTGACCTGGTTGTAGAAATAGGCGTTGCCGGCGATCCAGCGTTCGCGTTGGGCGGCGAAGCGGGCCTGATGTTGGCGCACGGCGTCGCGTTTGGCGCCGAGCGCGGCAGGTCCCCAGAGCGGTGTCATGATGGTTTGCATCCGGAGAACAACAGTGAGCCGCTGATGGCGCGGAGCAGCGGGATGTTTTCGATGGCGCGGCCGATTTTGTCCACCAGCGGGATCAGCCGACGCGGAGTGGCCGGGTGCAGAAAATCGAAGTGCTGGACGCAAGTGTCGGCGAGGCCGGCGGCGTGAAGGAGGCGGCGAATTTGGCCGGCGAAGAAAGCAGTCTCGTCCGTGGTGTCGCCGGCGCGGCGTTTGAGCCACCCGATGTTTTTTTGGAGGAGGATTTGCGGGTTGGCCATGTTCGGTTCGGAGAACACGCACCAGCCGCCCGGCTTCAACACGCGGGCGACTTCGCGCAGACTCTGGCCGGCATTCACATGATGCAGAATCGAGCAGCCGAACACGGCGTCGAACATTCCGTCGTGATAGGTGAGCGCGGTCGCATCTTGGATTTCGGTGAGAACGCGGGCGGACGGGCAATTGGCTTGGAGGCGCTGCCGGGTTTGGTTGAGCAGTTCCGGCGAAATGTCGGTGGCGTATAAAGTTTGCACGTGCGGCGCGATCCGGTAGGTGTATTCGCCGTAGCCACAGCCAATTTCGAGGACAAGCGACTGCGGCGTCATGCGCCCCTGTTCGAGAAACAGTCGGGCGCGGCGGGCGGCGCGTTCCAAGCCAGCGGGTGTGCTCCAGCCCCAAAGGTCGTCGGCCCGATCGTGCCACTGTTGCCAGTGGGCGACTTCGCGTTGTGCTTGTTCGCTCATCCGGAGCAACGGATAGCCTGCCGGCCCTAGTGGCGTCGAGATTTTTCGTGATTTTTGGGGGCGGCTGGCGTAGAAGGCGGGCACTATGAAAATTGTCGTTGCGTATTCGGGCGGGTTGGACACGTCGGTCATCCTGCATTGGCTCAAGGAAACTTACCGGTGTGAGATTGTGGCGTTTTGCGCCGATATTGGGCAGGAGGAGGAGTTGCGCGGCCTCGACAAAAAGGCGAAAGCGACCGGGGCGAGCAAGTTTTACGCGGTGGATCTGGTGGAGGAGTTTGCGCGGGATTTTATTTTTCCGATGGTGCAGGCGGGGGCGATTTACGAGAATCAGTATTACCTTGGCACTTCGATTGCCCGGCCGTTGATCGCCAAGGCGCAGGTGGAGATTGCGCGCAAAGAAAAAGCCGACACGGTGGCGCACGGGGCGACCGGGAAGGGCAACGACCAGTGCCGGTTCGAACTGACGTATGCGGCGTTGGCGCCTGAGTTGAAGATCATCGCGCCGTGGCGGTTGCCAGAATACCACAACCGATTCAAGGGACGGGCGGAGATGTTGGCGTATTGCGCGGAGAAGGGAATCAAGGTCGAAGCATCGGCCAAGAAGCCGTATTCGATGGATCGGAATCTTTTACATATTTCGTATGAGTCGGGCATTCTGGAAGATCCGTGGGCGGAGCCGCCGAAGGACATGTTTAAGTTGAGTGTTGCGCCCGAAGACGCCCCGGACAAACCGGAGTATGTCGAGTTGGATTTCGAGGACGGCAACTGCGTGGCGGTCAACGGCAAACGATTGTCGCCCGGCAATGTGATGAAGACGCTCAACAAGCTCGGTGGCAAACACGGTATTGGCCGGGTGGATTTGGTGGAGAACCGGTTTGTAGGGATGAAGAGCCGAGGGGTGTATGAGACGCCAGGTGGGGCAATTCTGCATTTTGCACACCGGCAAGTGGAGACGTTGACAATGGACCGGGAAGTGATGCACCTGCGCGATTCGTTGATCCCCCGCTACGCGGAGTTGGTGTACTACGGATTTTGGTTCGCCCCGGAACGGGAGGCGCTGCAGGCGTTGGTAACGGAGAGCCAGAAAAACGTGACGGGCACCGTGCGGTTGAAACTTTACAAGGGCAACATCATCACTGTGGGACGAAAATCCCCGGTCTCGCTTTACAATCCGCATGTGGCGACGATGGAGGCGGACCACGGCGCGTATGATCAGACGGACGCGACGGGTTTCATCCGGCTGAACGCGTTGCGGTTGCGGACGCGCGCGGCCTTGCGGAAACGGAACGAGCAACGGAAATAACCGGTGGCCGGTAACCAATAGCCGATTGCCAAAGGTTGGCGATGGGCTATGGACGATTGGCGATTTGTCGCAACAGATCGGCAGGCGTAGCGATCAGCTCTTTCGCGCCGGCGGCAACTAATTCATCGCGATCACGAAATCCCCAGAGGACACCAACCGGATACATGCCGGCAGCCACGGCGGTTTTCATGTCGGTGTTCGAGTCGCCGAGGTAGAGCCAGTGGCGCGGCGGGATGGCCAATTCACGGGTAATCTGTAACGCTACTGTAGGGTCAGGTTTCAGCGGGTGGCCAGGGAGTTGACCGCGGACGGTGTCGAAGGGATTGGACGGGAAGTAGTGCGCGACCATCCGTTTTGTGAAATCGTCCGGTTTATTGGAAAAGACAGCCAGCCGGTAGCCTTGGCGGTGGAGAGCGGCGACCAATTCAGGGATGCCGGGATAGAGCCGGGTTTCGTCGAAACAATGGATGTCGTAGTGGGCACGCATGAGGCGGAGGGTTTCGTCCGCCAGATGTTGTCGGTCGGCGGGCAGGGCGCGGGCACAGAGATTGCGGGCGCCGTTACCAACCAGATACCGGTAGGCGTTGAGCGGATGCGGTGGGCAACGTAGCGTGGTCAGGGCGTGGTTGACGGCGTTGGCAAGGTCGGCCAGCGTGCCATCGAGGTCGAACAATACGGCGCGAAAATGGGAATTCATGGCGGTGGACTTTACAATATCAGCCTCGACCCGCGCGATGTTTTGTTGTAGCGTCCCACGCAAAGGGAGACAAACCATGAAACAGATTCGATGGGCAGTGGTAGTGGCCTTGACGGTGGCGGGTGTGACGCACGGATTCGGTCCGCCCCAAGAACGCAATATGTTGGGTGAGCAACTTGGGAAGCTGCTGGGCACGGAGTTGTCGTTTACGGCGGTGGCGCAGATGACCATGGCGGACGCCAAAGGCAAGCAATTGCACGTGATGGAAATGGATTACGCCGTGCGCGAGGGCAATATGCGCACGGAAGTGGACCTGGCGCGGATGAGCGTCGGGAGCGATCTGCCGGCTGAGGCGGCGGCCCAGATGAAGGCGATGGGCATGGATAAAACGGTGACCATTGCCCGGCCGAAAGAGCGAGTGATGTTCATCATTTATCCGACGATGAAGGCGTATTGTGTGTTGCCAGCGCCGGCCGACGCGCCCAGCCCGGAGAACCCGCCCAAGATTGAACGCGAAACATTGGGTCAAGAAACCGTGGAGGGCCATTCGTGCGTGAAAGAGAAGATCACCATCACCGATCCTGACGGGAAGAAACAGGAAGTGTTGGCCTGGACTGCCACCGACTTGAAAGGGATGCCGATCAAGACAGAGATGCGGCAGGGCAAGGAGACGGCGACGATGTTGTTCCGTAATGTCAAACTCGAGACGCCACCGGCGGAATTGTTCGTGGAGCCGAAGGAATTCAAAAAATACGGCAGCATGCAGGAGCTGATGATGAGCCGCATGACGGGGATGATTCCGGGCGGGCGGCCGCCGCTGCCGATGGACGAGGAATGAGTGCTGTGAGCCAACGCACGTGGGGTGGGCGGTTCGCCGAGTCGCCGGCGGAAATTGTCCGGCAGTTCACGGAAAGCGTCAGTTTCGACTGGCGGCTCTATCGGCAGGACATTGCCGGCTCGATTGCGCACGCCAAGGGGCTAGCCAAGGTCGGCATCATCACGAAAGCCGAAGCTCGGAAGATTGAGCGGGGATTGCGAGCCATCCAGAAGCGAATTGAGGCCGGGCAGTTCCAGTGGGATGCAGCGCTGGAAGATGTTCACATGAACATCGAAGCAGCACTTGGCTCGGTCGGCCAGAAACTGCATACCGCCCGCAGCCGCAACGATCAAGTCACCACCGATTTGCGGCTTTGGTGTCGCGAGACGGGGCGAGAGACCGTCGTGGCGATTCGGGAACTGATGCGCGCGTTGGTAGAGCTGGGGGAGAAAAACGTAGCGGTGGTCATTCCCGGCTACACTCATTTGCAACGGGCGCAACCGGTGTTGCTGGCGCATCATTTGTTGGCCTATGTCGAAATGCTGGCGCGGGATGCCCAGCGGTTTGGCGCTGGGTTGGCCGTGCAATGTCCGCTCGGATCCGGCGCGATTGCCGGCGGCACACTTCGACTCGACCGGCTGTTTGTCGCCCGGCAGCTTGGTTTCTGCGAAATTACACGGAACTCCATGGATGCGGTGGGCGATCGCGATTATGTGTTGGATTACCTGTACGCGGCGGCGGTGACCGGGCTGCACCTGTCCCGGTTGGCAGAAGACCTGATTTTGTGGAGCACTGCGGAGTTTGGGTTTATCCGGATTGGCGATGCGTACACGACGGGGTCGTCGTTGATGCCGCAGAAGAAGAACCCGGATGTGTGCGAATTAGTGCGGGGAAAGACGGGGCGGCTCTACGGCAATCTGGTCGCGGTGTTCACGATGTTGAAAGGATTGCCGCTGACGTACAACCGGGACATGCAGGAGGACAAGGAGCCGTTGTTCGATTCGGCGGACACCTTGCTGGCGTCGTTGCGGGTGATGGCGGACATGCTCCGGCACGTGCAGGTGAACAAATCCCGGTGTGAAGCCGCAGCCAGCGATCCGATGCTCTTGGCTACCGATCTGGTTGATTTTCTGGTGAAGAAGGGGATGCCGTTTCGTCAGGCGCATCATGCGGTCGGCGCGCTTGTGGCGGAGTCGGAAAAGACGGGGACGCCGCTGCCGCAGTTGGCCGGGAGGAAGTATGGCGCGGCAGCAGCGCGGGTGTTTGACGTGTGGCGAGCGTTGGCGGCGCGGCTGGCGGTGGGTGCGCCGTCACCGAAGTATGTTGCGGCCCAACTGGCGCGGTGGCGGAAATTGCTTGGCTAATGCGCTACCTCGTTTTTGGCGATGTGCATGGCAACCGGTGGGCGCTGGAGGCAGTGTTGGAGCGGGGGCGCGAGCTGGGGGCGGAGTTGTATCTGTTCCTCGGCGATCTCCTCGGCTATGGGCCGGCGCCGCTGGAATGTGTCCGTTTGCTGCATCCCTTGGAGACACAGGGCGAACTGGCGTGGGTGGCCGGCAATCATGAACTGGTGGTGCGTGGTGATTTCGACGCGACCGGATACACCGCCGAGGCGCAGGCGACGTTGCAGTGGACGCGCGACCAAGTGTGGGCAGACCCGGTGGCATGGGAGTTTGTGCGGGGGGCGCAATTGATCACGAAAGTGCGCACCGGCGGTGGCGTGGTGTGGCTGACGCACGATTCGTTGGCCGATCCGAGTTGCGGGCGGTACCACCGGCTGCCGCAAAACGCGCAGGCGGAGTTGGACACGCTGGCGGCGCGAGAGGGGCGGGTGTGTTTTTACGGACACACGCACCGGCTGCGAGTGGAGTTTGGGCGCAACGGGACAGTGTTGCTGGCGATGTTGGCGGCGCACGAGGGCGCGGGGCGTGACCCGCGGCCGCTGCCGTTGCCGGCAGGGGAATTGGCGTGGATCGGCGTCGGCTCGGTGGGCTTTCCGACGAACGCGCAACGGCGGGCGGAGTTTTTGATTCTGGACGACACGACATGGATGTTGGAGAAGTATGCCATTGCTTATCCACGCGAACAGGCCCAAGAACAGACGCGAACGGTGTTGACCGGGCCGTGCGGCGCGGAAGTAGCCGAACGGATTGCGCGGTGGCTGTAAGAAAGGTTTGGTCAATGAATGGATTTGCGTATCAACGGGGAGTGTTATTTTGCGAAGGCGTGCCGCTGACGCGGTTGGCCGAACAGCACGGCACACCATTGTACGTCTATAGCCGAGGGCATATTGTCGGCCAGTACACGGACCTTGACCGGGCCTTCGCGCCGGTGGACCATCTCGTGTGCTGCGCGGTCAAGGCCAACAGCAACCTCGCCGTGATTCGCGCCTTGGCCCAGGCCGGCGCGGGGTTCGACATCGTCAGCGGCGGCGAACTATACCGGGTGTTGCTGGCTGGCGGCCAAGCGGGGCGGTGCGTGTTTGCCGGGGTGGGGAAGACGACCGCAGAAATTGAGTACGCGCTGAAGCAGGGCATCTACTGTTTCAACGTCGAAAGCGAGCCGGAATTGGCGGCGATTGATGTGGTGGCGCGGCGGCTCCGACGGCGGGCGCCGGTCTCGTTGCGGGTGAATCCGGGCGTGGACCCGGACACACATCGTTACATCTCGACCGGCAAGCACGACAGCAAATTCGGAATTTCCCTGCGTCATGCATTGGACGTGTACCGCGAAGCGCGGCAACGACGCGGAGTGGTGATTCGCGGCGTGCAAATGCACATCGGCTCGCAAATTACCAAGACGGCGCCGTACTTGTTGGCGATTCGCAAGATGACGCCGCTGGTGGAAGCGGTGCGATCATTGGCGCCGGAGACGTTTCGGTTTTTCGACATCGGCGGGGGCATCGGCATTCGCTACCAGAACGAGCGGCCGCCGACGGCCGCGCAATTCGCGCGGGCGGTGTTGCCGGCCTTGCGGAAACTGCGGTGCCGAATCCTGCTTGAGCCCGGCCGGTTTATTGTGGGCAATGGCGGCGTGTTGGTGACCCGGGTGGTGTACGTGAAACAAACTCCAAGCAAAACGTTTGTGATCACGGATGCGGCCATGAACGATTT
>CALBCO010000063.1 GCA_937927265.1 uncultured Verrucomicrobiae bacterium
ACCGGCAGAGCGGGAAGGCTTGCAAGGGGGTAGGTCGCCACTACACGCTGTTTTGCTGGCCGAACTGTTGAAATCCCGAAGGATTCCGATACTCCATCCCCCGAAAAAAACTGAAATCCCCCTCCAGTAGCGGAAGTCGGGCTAAACCCGTCGAAGTGCTGTTGGACACACTGCCACAGCGCCGACTTCCGGGGCTGACGAGGCCGGTAGATTGTCAGGTCCAGTGTTGAACTGCGCGCAACCATGGCTTGCTGGTCTGTTGGACGACTGGCGGGCGAATAGTTTCAACACGAACACTATTGACCGTCTGCAAGTTCCGAGAGGACCGTTACCAACAGCACCGCAGAATCGCCGGTGAGGCGTTGGCCGGCTGATACCTTGGTATCCGAGGTGTCTCCTCCCTTCCGTTGGGTGCGGATGGTGCGCGGCGCGGCGGGGGTCGGCGGTACGGGATTCGCGCCGCGCGTGGCCGCGCATTCGTGACTTGCCGGCCCGTCTCGGCTCGATCGCTCTCAGTAGGGTGTTTTGTCCTTCTTGCCGTTCCACTCGGCCACGAGCGGCAAAGCCAACTCCCGTCCGACCGGCTGCATCGGCAACGCGGGTTTGGTGAGTTCCCGGTAGAACTGCTCGTCGTCGAAACCCATCGCCGCGGCGTCTTGCCGGGTCAATGCGAAGTACACCCGGTCGAGCCGCGCCCACAAGATCGCCGCGAGACACATCGGACACGGTTCGCACGAAGAATACAGTTCACAAGTACCTAAGTGGAAAGTGCCTAAGAGCCGGCAGGCTTCGCGGATGGCGAGGATTTCCGCGTGGGCGGTGGGGTCGTTGAGGACCGTCACTTGATTCGCGCCCCGGCCAATGATCTTCCCATCCTTCACCACTACTGCGCCAAAGGGGCCGCCTTTGCTTTCGCGGGCCAACCGAATCGCTTCCTTCATGAAGTCGAGGTTCATTCGGCTTCCCGCAGGCGTTGCCGGATGGCGGCACGCAACGCGGTTTGTCGGTCAGTCGTCGCGGCCAATGCCTGCTCGAAAGCGGTGCGCGCCTCGGCGGGCCGACCTAGTTTCAGCAGAATGCTGCCCAGCGTGTCGAGATAGTAGGCCCGATGGGCGGGCCGCAGTTCGATCGCGCGTCGGCAGAGTTGTTCGGCTTCCAGAAGATTGGCATTTAATTCGAGGTAGGCATGGGCGAGGTTGTTGAGGGCGTCGGCGTTGTCGGGCGCGGCGCGGACGGCGCGGGCGTAGGCGCCGGCGGCTTCGCGAATCAGGCGTTGTTTGAGAAAGACGTTGCCGAGGTTGAGGTAAAAAAAGGAGTTGGTCGGTGCAAGTTCCGTTGCCAGAAGGTAATGGCCGGCCGCGGCGGTGAGTTGGCCGGCTTTCTCGAGAAACACCCCGAGATCGTTGTGTTCCTCAGCCGACAACCGCCAGGTCACCCGGTCGGGCGGGCACGCCAGCAACGTCCAGCGGTTGGCTCGGTCCCAGTAGCGCAGAAATGCTTCTCGGCTCAGCTCCCAATTGGCGCGGGTGTCGGAATGGACGCGCACGGTCTCGCGCCAATGGTCCACGCCGAGCACAACAACGTAATGATCGTTGCCGCCAAACTTGCCGAGGCAGATCAACGGCACGCCGGCGCTCGTTTTGGCCCGCAGATCGGCCCATGAACCCCGGTAGGTGCGGGCCCAGAGACCGAGCTTGCCGGCGTGGGCGGCGAGTTCAGCGGTGACGGTGCCGCGTGCGCTTGGCCAGTACACAGCGGCAGCGATTTCTTCCTGACTGACCGGCTGGCCGTAGTAGTGGGCGACCATCGCCAACGCGGCAGGGCCGCAGTAGTTCGGTTGCTGACGGATGAATGGCACCTCGCCACCGCAGGCCGGCAGCGCCAAACAGAACATGACCCAACGGATCATCATCCGATGCGAAACACGATGTCGCGAATGGTTTTTGGGCCAACCCGATCCCGGATTTTTTGGAGCAGCAATGGCTTATGGAACCGGGACAACTCCTGCAACCAGACCGGGTGATCCACCGCCACGGTCAACAGGCCGTTGCGAAGCGCGACCGGCTGCGCGTGGCGGGCGATGTCGGCCCCGACGATCTGCGGCCATTGAACAAAGATTTGTGATTGGTGCAGACGTTGTTCGAGGCCGAGTTTCTTCATCAGCCGTGGCACCACGGACTCCAATGCCGTTGCTGTCGGCCGGCCCCACGGAGTTTCATCGGCGGCATAGGGCTGCCATTCGCGGAAGACTTTGGCTCGCAGGGCCGGGGTCATGTCACCTCCTCATGCTGGCGGTGCGCCGTCGTTGCCAATGGCTTCGACCGGACAGCCTTCCATCGCTTCACGGCATTGGTTTTCTTCAGCAGGAGTTACCGGTTGTTTGGCCACAAAACTGTAGCCACCGGTTTCGTTGCGGGTAAAGTTATTCGGCGCCGTCTCGCGGCATAAATCGCAGTCAATGCACTGGTCGTCCACGTAGAACTTGCCGGGCACGTTTTCAAAATAACGGTTGTTGAAAGTTGCCATGAGCGGCACGATAGCAAAGCGCCCGGCAGTTTCAACGCGATTTCGTGATCGATACTCTCTCTCTCCTCAATCATTACGAGCAATCGTAACTTGACCGAGCTGCCCTCTGGAGGACTCGGGTCGAAGTCAGTTCCGCTGCCTTTAAACCTATAAGTCGCAGTTGAAAGTGGGCAGAATTGGCGCTGACCCGCAGAACCAACCACTTGCAGTGGATGGCTGGCCTCACCTGCTGGGTGAATGGTAGGGCGCGACCGCCGGGCGCGCCGCAAGGCGTATTGACCTTTGAACCAGCG
>CALBCO010000064.1 GCA_937927265.1 uncultured Verrucomicrobiae bacterium
ACCGCCGCCGCGTTGTAGGCCGTCGCGCAAAAACTACGTTCATTGCGGTACCACTCGTCCACCGACCCGTCCGCATGCCGCATCCGCACCCAAAATCGCAACGCCGCCGCGATCCACTCCAACAGTTCGGACTGACCGGCAAACTCGTTACCCGCGAACGGTGTTTTGTACAGCCAGGCCAACCCCCATACACATTGCTGGAAATTGGCGCGCGGAAACTCAATCAACGTCTTGTAATGCCAGTATTCCCGGTCGAAACAACCATACGTCGGCGACCACGGGCGGCGATCCAGCCGCGAAATCATCCGCCGCATCCCCAACAACGCTTGTTCGCGGACGGTCATGACAAGGACGGCAGATACCGCCGAATCACCGTCACCGCTTCCGCCGCATGCTCCACGCGCGAGGTACCGACCACCACCGACTTGATTGCCGGAAACTGGCCAAGAAACCGGTACGCCTCCTCGGGCTTCAGCGCGCCCGAGGCCAGCGTATTCATGGCCAACAGATTCAAACCGGGCGTCCCCGCCGCCGCCACACAGGCTTCCGCCGACGGATTCATGTAAAAACCCGCGGCGTTGAACGACGCCATCACCACCAGGTCCGACAACCCACGCCGCTTCAGCCGTTCGCACAACAACGGCAGGTTCTTGGTCGTCAATGCCGGCACGGCCCGATACTTCTCGCGCACGTGCTCGATAAACACTTCCAGCACCGCCTCCACACCTAACCCCAACGCGAGATCGGTCAAAGTGTCATGCAGAAAAATCGCACCCAAAGGCCGCCCCTTGAACGGCATCAGTTCCACATCCACCAACAACTTCAACGCCTGCGGCACGTCTTTGCCGATCAACCCCACCCCACCCCGCAACGCAAACGCCAGCTTCTCCGCCCAGGTCGCCTGCGCAAGTTGATCCCGCACCACATTCAGCAACCCCTTCTCATTGGCCTCGCGGACATATTTCTGAATGTACGGCACCAGCGGATACAACCGCCAATCGGCCCGCAACTTCGGCTCACTCCCGATGACCTCGGCCACCACCGACGACCGCGGGTGCGTGGACATCATCATCCCCCGAATCCCCAGTTCGTGGCAACCAAGCAACAATTGCCGAATGGCCTGCGCGTCCTCAAACCGCTCCGCCACCGCTGCACCGCGCTCCGCCGAAAGATGATTCACGCCAAACAGCGGGTTGTGCCCGAGAAGAATGTGATCAATCATCCTGCCACCTCCTGCGGTGCCCCACGTTCCGCCGCAGACGCATAAGCGGCATCCACCACCTGCTGCACGCGCAACCCCTGTAAAACATCCGGCTCCGTCTTCACGCCTGTCCGCACCGCCTCCACAAACGCCACGTCCTCGCGGGTATATTGCGGATTCCCGATATCCACCGGCACCGGCCGAAACAAATCCGTTGCCTTCAACGTCGTCCGCCCCGACGGCCAGCCGCCCGCTGCCTCATCTATCACCAACCGCACCGTGTCATCCGTCACCACCAGCCAACCATTCTCGCCCAGCAAATCAATCGTCGTCTCCACCGTCCGCTTGCCGCGCACACTCCACGAACAATCCAACCAGCCATGCAACCCACTCTGAAACTCCAACACCACGTGGGCAAAATCCTCAATCTCCGCAGAGTAAACTTGCAACAAATCCGCATTCACCCGCACCATCGGCCCGAAATACCACGTCAACAAATCCACCACGTGCGACCCCTGACTCAGCAACACCCCGCCACCAGACACTTTCCGCTCATACCGCCACCCCTTGCCGCGCTTGAACAGTTGCGACACATAAATCGTCGCCGTCACGCGCTGCAGTTTGCCAAGACAGCCCGACGCGATGATTTCCTTCGCCTTCGCGAAGCTGTCCACAAATCGCGTCATGAACCCAATCATGTTCGCAACCGGCTTTTCCCGCAATGCCGCAATCAACGGCGCCGCCTGCGCTGCCGACGTGGCCAGCGGTTTCTCCATGAAAAACGGCACCCCGCGCGCGACACACGCCAGCCCCGCCTCCACGTGATAAGCCACCGGACTAGCAATCACCACCGCATCCAACGCCGTCCTCTCCAACATTGTGTTGAGCGAATCAAACGGCTGCAACGACGGGTTATATTGCGCGATCCCATCCCGCAATGCAGGGGTCGGATCGGCCACGGCCACCACCTTGCTGCCCGGCAGACTATTGAACACCGCCGCATGCAACAACCCCATCTTCCCCAACCCGGCAACCCCAACGCGCAAATCACTCATGTCCCACCTGATCCAGTTTCGCTTTGATCAACCGCAACATCTCCGCCAGAAACCCAACCGTAAAAATCTGAATGCCAATGATGCCCATCATCGCAATACACAACAACGCCGGAATCCGGTCATACAACCGCTCCTTACTGAACCCCGCTTCCGCGAAAATCACCACGAAATAGACCACCGCCGCCACCACAATCCAAAATGCCAACCGGTAAAGCCAACGCACATGCATCCCCGATCGGATCATCAAAATCGGCAACGTGTACATGATATACTTCGGAATCGAACCGACTACCCGCGACTTGCCCCTCTCGCGTTTCCGCCAGACCGAAGGCACCTCCTTGATCCGAAACCCTTTCTGGTGCGCATCAATGATCGTCTCCTGCACGTACGTATGCGTTCCGAGAATATCAAAATGACGGACCACCTCCGCCCGCATGGCACGCAAGCCGCCATGCGAATCCGTCAACGGCAAACCCGTGACTCGGCGCAGGATGCCGGCCAAAATGATCGTGCCCAGACGGTTGATTGCCCGGTAGCGATACTGAATCAATCCCGGTTGCAAAAACCGCGACCCCAATACCATGTCCGCTTCGCGCCGCGCCAGCGGCTCAAGAAACTTCATAATCTCGCGGGGGTCCGATTGCCCGTCAGCATCCATCGAACAAACCACATCCGGGTTGAGCGTCAACGCCGCTTTCAACCCTTTCTGCATTGCAAAACCGAGGCCTTTCCCCTCGCCATTGACCACCCGCACGCCCATCCCTGCCGCCATGTGGCGCGTCTCATCGCACGAATCATCAGCAATCACAATGACCGGCTCAGGTAATCCGTTCTCTTGGAATGCCACACGCAGCTCCTCAATCACGCTCCGAGTTGTGGCGGCCTCATCGCGTGTTGGTAGCACCACGACGATGTTCCAAGCGCGCGGGTCAGCAGCCAGTTTGGTCTCCTCAAACCACAAACTTGGTTTCATGCAGTGCTCATTCTACGTGCCGCCTCCCCGCCCGGCAATCCCCATATCGCCCCGCCCCGCCCCCCCACACACCACCACAACCTCACCGCACGGCTCGCTGTACCACTAACTTGTTATACCTATAACAATCTAGTGGACGATCACCGTGTCAGTCGAATAAAGCAGCCAACGCCCGATAGCAGTGGCAGCGCGCTTCCCAAGCCGCTTGCCCTTGGTAGTTCGAGGGCCATAAAACTCGCGGCAAAAGCGGATCCACCGCCAACGCGTATCGCCACGCCTGACGCTCCGTACGCAACCACCTCGCCAACATGGCCGGTTCAGCGCGCAATCGCGCCATTTCGCGGGTCGAGAGCGACACCGTTCGAAGGTAGCCCTCGTATCGTTTGTTAATCTCGGCCAAATCCCATGCTCCCGCCACGATGGCTTCGTTCTCATACCCGGCACAACACCGGGCTTCCATCACCACGAACGACTCCACGTCATCTTGAAACTCTCGGAGCGCAGCCAATACCTCTCCCACGGGATCAGGGTGAATCCACACACTTTGCTGGAGATAACCGAAACCGTTCTCGCGCAGCCACCGCCACAACCGCATCCGCACTGGGGTTTGCCGCACGGGCAGATCGAACAATACCTGCCGCCACCGTCCATCCCACGACCGTTCCCACCGCGTGACGACATCCTTGCCGCCCAAGGCCTCCAATCGGCCAAGTTGGGTCAGTTGAAAGACCAAGTCGTTGCCGCGTTGTTCGCGGGCCAGCAACTGGCGTTGCTCCATGCGCGGCAGTTGTCGGCGCAACCCGTTGCGCCATTCCCAAGTCTCATAGGATTCCGTCAGGTTGGTCAACGTGGGTCGGGTCAACTTATCACCGGCCCACAACAACATCAGCAACACTTCCTCCGCCACCGCTCTCGCCTTCATCACTCACTCCTTTCGCTTGTCCACTCAACTGTTATACCTATAACAAGTCAGTGGTCACCGACAACCGTCCATTCAGGGGACAATTGGATACTACAAACACCGCACGTTCTTGGCGGTCACTTGCCGGGTGAGATCGAGCACCGGCACGGTGGCTGGCAGAGCGGCAAGAATGTCCTCCAGCCCCGCAAGACGCTTGCCAATGACCATCAACTCCACATCTGACAACGCGGCAACTGGTTTGGGCCACAGCACGGCGGCCAAGTGCTGCAACCGTTGCTGAGCGTAAGCGAGGTTCTTGCCGGTCAACCGGTCGAGTTGCACGTCGGGGTCCACAATCCGCAAGTCGTACCCCTGACCCAGCAACCGCTCCGCCAACACCACGAGCGGGCTCTCCCGCAAATCGTCCGTTCCCGGCTTGAAACTCAAGCCGAGCAACGCCACGCGGCGCGCGCTGGTTTCTTCGATCACTTCCAGCGCCCGCTCGATCAACGCCGCATTGCTTTGCGGCACTGCCGCCAGCAACGGCACTACCGTGCCCTGCACCGCTGCAATCCGCAACAAGGCCCGCAAATCCTTCGGCAGACACGATCCGCCATAGGCAAACCCCGGTCGCAGATACGCCTTGGAGATATTCAGAATGGTGTCGCGACAAAACAGGTCCATCACTTCGTTAGCATCGGCACCGTAGGCGCGGGCCAACGCGGCAATTTCGTTGGCGAAGACGACTTTGGTGGCGTGAAACGCGTTGCAGGCGTACTTGAGCAGACTGGCCGACCCCGGCGACACGATAAACACCGGCGCCGTCACGTCACGGTAAACCTCCTTGAGCCGGGCCGCGGCTGCTGGCTGTTCGGTGCCGATGACGATGAACGGTGGCTCAAAGAAATCCTTGATCGCGTTGCCCTCGCGCAAGAACTCCGGGTTAACGGCCAAGCTGACCGGGCAGCCGGCCAGCAACGGCAACAACTCCACGTGCGCCACCGGCCACGGCACCGTGCTGCGCAGGACGACGTGGTACAGGCGAACAGCGGTCCCCTCACCTTGATCCTCTCCCCCAGTAGGCGGGGGAGAGGTGAGTCCCGTCTCCCTGCCGTGGAGAGGGTCAGGGTGGGGGGTGCGGTGGGTCAACGCGCCCGCAATCTCGTTGAGGACCTTCTTGAGATAACTCGTATTGGGTGTGCCGTCGGGACCGCTGGGGGTACCGACGCAGATCATTCCCAGTTCCGTTGCCGCGACGGCTTCGGTGCTGTGGCCGGTGGGCACGATTTGGCCGGTTCGTAAGGCGGGGCGGAGCAATTCATCCAAGCCGGGCTCGACCACGGGGCTGTGGCCGGCCCGCAAGGTCTCCAATTTTTCCGGTGACACCTCGACCAACCACACCCGATGCCCCAGTTTGGCCAAACAGCCGGCAGTCACGCACCCGACATAACCCGCTCCGAAGATCGCGATATTCATGCTTGGGACGGCATTACCGCCAAAACGCGCCCCACCGGCAAGCGAAATCGTTGGCACAGTCGTGCGAGTGTGGTAGGAGTTTCAGTCACGGCGATGAGTGAGACCGAACGCGAGCATTTTGACCGGCTGGCAGCAGAACAGGGCGAGGTCTGGTGGGGTTGCAAAACTCACGCCGGTCAAATGCGCTTTCGCCGACGGGCGGAAATGATTTTGCAATCCGTGGCAGAACACCCGGACCCACACCTTTTGGATGTTGGCTGCGGCACGGGGACGTTCACCCGGTTCTTGCTCGAACGACGACCCAACCTACGACTGACGGCCTGCGACATCGCTCCCAAGGCCATTGAATTGGCCCGGCACCGCTACGCAGCTTTCCCCCGCGCGCGCTTTGAGGTAGCCGACATTTATCAACTCGTATATCCCGCGGCCACCTTCGATGCCGTGGTGGGCAACGGGGTGTTGCATCACTTGAATTTGGAGCGCGCGCTACCGGAACTACTCCGTGTGCTCAAACCGGGGGGCTTGCTCTGGTTTGCCGAACCCAACATGCTCAACCCGCAAATGGCGTTGGAAAAAAATGTGCGTTGGATTGGTCGGCTCTCGCAAGCCAGTGCTGATGAAACCGCGTTTTTCCGTTGGCCGCTGGCCCGCTTGCTGGTGGGGTGCGGTTTCATGGACGTGCGCGTGCAGCCCTTTGACTTTCTTCATCCGCTCGTTCCCCCATCATTGGCAGGATTCGTGGACAAATTGGGGCGGGGCCTGGAACGGATTCCTTTACTGTGCGAGATCGCCGGGTCTTTACTGATCACGGCCCACAAGCCCTGAGTCGCCATCCACGAACGCGCGGCACCACAACTCAAAAATGGTCAACGCGACGATCTGCTTGTTATTCAGCAATTCCCCTGTGCGCACGGTCGCGAGTCGCTGTTCCAGATATTCAGGGCGGATCCACCCGCGTTGCCGACACCGGGGGCTGCCGAGTACGTCGCGCACGAAATCGTCAAACGGTCTGCCAAACACCTTCTCCACCGGGATGTAAAACGCCTTCTTTTTCGCCCGCGCACGCGGGGGCGGAATGATCCGCGCCGCCGCTTCGCGCAACAGTCGTTTGGTCGTCTGCCCGCATATCTTGAATTGCTCCGGCAACCGAAACGCCAACTCCGCAATCCGGTAATCCAAATACGGCACGCGGATTTCCAGCGAGCCGGCAAAGCCAAGTTTGTCTTGTTTGAGCAGCGTGTAGTCCGGCAACCAGTTGGCCATGTCAAAACGCATGGTGGCGTCCAGTGCACCACTCCCCCTCAGCCGAACCTTTTCCCCCAAGGGGGAGAAGGGACTGCCATTCGTATCCCCTCTCCCCGCTCGCGGGGAGAGGGTCAGCGTGAGGGGGCCGGTGTACATCGCACCCTTGTCTTCCGTCCGGAAACACGAAGCCACCGCCAAATATCGCGCCTGCGGGTCACGCGCAGCAAGGAACTCCGCCAAGGCTTGTTTGCCGCGTTCGCCCAGCGCGGCTGGGTACGGGAAAAACGCGTTCACGAGACGGGCCGGCAACATTCGCACCAGCTCGGCGAGTCCCCGGGCAACGGGTTGGGGCAACCCGGCCGCCGTCGCAATCGCCAAATGATGAATGTATCCCCCCCACACTTCGTCCGCGCCCTCCCCGGACATCACGACCTTCACATGGCGGCCAGCCTCCTGTGCCAGTCGGTAGGTGGGGATCACAATCGCGTCGCCGATGGGCTCATCCAAATGCCACACAATCTTTGGCAACAACTCAAAGTCGCGCGGGCCAACCATGATTTCGTGATGGTCAGTGCCAAACTGTTGGGCAAACGCTCCCGCCTCTGCCAACTCATCAATCTCCGTGCCGAAGCCGATGCAGAACGTCTGGATTGGCTCGCCGACAAACTGGGTCATCAGCCCGACGATGGCGCTGGAATCGAGGCCACCGCTGAGGTACGCGCCGACCGGCACATCGCTGCGCATCCGCAACCGGACCGAGTCGCGCAGCAACGCCAACAACTCCTCCGCGGCATCCTCCAACCGCGCGGGTTGGTCCGCCAGCTCCGGCAGTTGCCAGTACCGCCGAATCTCCATCCGCCCCTCACGGAAGTTTAAGATGTGTCCGGGCGGCAGTTTCTGAATCTGTCGAAATAACGTCCGTCCGCCCGACACGTAGCGGAGCGTCAGGTACTCGTCCACGGCGACCGGATCGAGTTCGCGCGACACGCCGGGGTAGCAGAGCAGGCTTTTCAGTTCCGAGGCGAACACGAATTGTTCGCCGACCTGCGTGTAGTAAATGACGTGAACACCGAACCGGTCGCGGGCGAGCGTCAACGTCTGCGTCGGCTCATCCCAGACGGCAATGGAAAAATCGCCGTTGAACTCCCGGCAAAAATCGTCGCCAAATTCTTCATGGGCGTGGACGATGACTTCGGTGTCGCTGGCCGTGCGAAACTGGTGACCTTGCGCTTGGAGAACGGCGCGAAGCTCCTTGTAGTTGAAGATCTCGCCGTTCTGGATGACGCACCGGGTGTGGTCTTCGTTGTAAATCGGCATGTGGCCACCGGCCACGTCAATGATGCTCAACCGCCGACATCCCAGACTGACGCGCGGCGTTTGGTGAAAACCGTCGTCATCGGGTCCGCGATGGCGGAGCAGGCCCGTCATTCGCTCCAACAGCGACCGATCGGCCGGGCCAACGAATCCACAGATGCCACACATGGAATTAAGCGCTCGTGGTGTTTGAACAATAGCTCATTGGAGCACCGGCACCCGCTGGAACACAAAGACATTCTGCTCGTTGAACACGAGCCGAAACGAAGGATTTTCCCGTAACCACTCGAAGGCCACCTGTTGCGCCAGCGCGGCCGGGTTGCGCCAGTTGCCGTCGAGAATGATAAAGTCATATTCCAATAACGCAGGCGTGCCCGTGCGCCAAATGGCCATCGTTTCCTCCGTGTTAGGCGCAAAATTGGAAAGCGCGCCGAGTTGATGGCGGCTCAGCAATTCGCTGCATGTGACCGCTCGCTCGTGGTGGGTGAAATGGGCTAGCAGCGGCCCCGTGCAGACCACTCTTGCCTCTCGCGGGATCATCGCCACCACCCGTCGCAAAGCCTCGTGGTGCGGCAACTTCTGGAACTGCCTTGTGTCCAGCCAAAGTGGATGCGACAAGAAATTCGCCACCAGCATCACGCTGGCGAGCGACCGCAAAGCTGCAGGACCAAGCCACGGCGTCACCCATTGGCAGACACGCGGCAGGTGGCACACAACCGCCACAAACGCCGCCGCGCCGAGGAACACACCGTAATGC
>CALBCO010000065.1 GCA_937927265.1 uncultured Verrucomicrobiae bacterium
GCGGGTGGCGCGGGCGGTGGTGTCGGTGAAAGGCTGGCATACGGAGATTTTTTCGCCGGGGGTGCTGGCGCATCAGCCGAAGATTTTCCGGTTTGTTGAGAAGAGGGCGGTGGACGAGGCGCAGAGGATGGTGGGCGGGGATGGGTTGTTGAAGTTGCTGGTCATCCCGGGCTTGCCGCGCGAAGCCAAGTTGCGGGAGAAGAGCATCGAAATCCTCCAGTCGAAGGGCGTGGACGGCGTGATTTCGTTCCGCTCCATTTTGCAGGAATTGATTGCCGGGGTGCGGACCAACCGAAACTACCAGAAGTCCGACCTGCTTCAGATTTTGCGGTTGCTCAAGAATTACGATTTGCTGCGCGCACCGCAACTGGAGCTAAAGCTGAAACCTCGTCAGGCTCACGCCAAGACGCCAAGACGCAAAGAGACACTGGCATGAATGAGAATGCTATCGCGCGCGAGATCGTGGACTCGGCGTTTCACGTGCACACCGCGCCTGGGCCGGGATTGTTGGAGTCCGTTTATGAAGTGGTGCTCGCGCGCGAACTTCAGAAGCGCAGCTTGAATGTTGTCCGCCAACAACCCGTGAGGATCCAGTATGATGGCCTCACTTTCGATGCAGGGTTTCGGATGGATTTGCTAGTCGAGGATGTGGTGGTGGTGGAACTGAAATCGGTCGAGATGGTCGCGCCGGTGCACAAGAAGCAACTGCTGACATATCTGCGGCTGGCCGACAAACGGCTGGGATTGTTGATCAACTTCGGCGACGCCCTGATCAAACACGGCATCAGCCGCGTCGTCAACGATCTGGAAGAATGAAGTCTTTGCGTCTTTGCGTGATCCAATGAATTCCCGGGAAGCCTACATCGCGCTGAACTTGATTGCCGGTATCGGGCCGGTGCGTGTGCGGGCGTTGCTTGATCAACTCGGCAGCCCCGAAGCCATCTTGTCGGCCGCGCGCGCAGAGTTGGCACGCGTCGAAGGCATCACGAGCGAAGTGGCCGGTAACATCAGCCGGTGGCGCGAGACGGTGGACCTCGCCGGCGAGTTGACGAAAATCGAAAAAGCCGGGGTACGCGTGGTGACGGCCGATGATCCCGATTACCCCAAGAATCTCCGCGAGATTCACGATCCACCGTTGGTATTGTATGTGAAAGGGACATTGACTGACCGGGATGCCGTGAGTGTGGGGATCGTCGGGTCGCGGCGGACGACGTTGTACGGTCAGGAAATGGCGCGGAAGTTGGCGTTTCAGTTGGCGCGGGTGGGTGTGACGGTGGTCAGTGGGTTGGCACGGGGGATTGACACGCACGCGCATCAAGGCGCATTGCAGGCGAAGGGGCGGACGGTGGCGGTACTCGGTTGCGGTGTGGATGTGGTGTACCCGGCGGAGAACAAGAAACTCTACGAGCAAATCATCGAGCAGGGCGGCGTAGTGGTGAGTGAGTTTCCCATGGGCATGAAACCGGATCGGCAATCGTTTCCAATGCGCAACCGAATCGTGAGCGGCTGGTCGCTCGGCGTGGTGGTGGTCGAGGCCAATCTGAAGAGCGGCGCGCTGATCACGGCCAAGTTCGCCGGCGAACAAGGCCGGCAAGTGTTCGCAGTGCCGGGCCGGGCGGATTCGCCGTTATCGAAAGGCTCGAACCGATTGATCAAAGACGGTGCGAAGTTGACAGAGGACGTGGACGACATTTTAAGCGAATTCGAGTATCTGTTGCCGCCGGCCAAGAAAGAGCCAGCCACGACCGCCCCAAAGCTTGTCGTATCGGAGACAGAACAGAAAGTGTTGGCCGCGCTTGGCGACCAGGAGACAACAGTGGACGAGGTGATTCAGCGGAGCGGTTTGACAAGCGCGTGTGTTTCCGCGACGCTGCTGACCTTGGAGATGAAACGATTGGTGCGACAATTTCCCGGCAGGCTGTATGCGCGACGAGGCAACGATTGACATGGCAAAGACTCTGATCATCACGGAAAAACCGAGCGTGGCGCAGGACATCGCCAAGGCGCTCGGCGGATTCAAAAAGAACAAAGAATACTACGAGAGCGACCAATACATCATCTCGTGGGCGGTCGGTCACCTTTTGGAACTGGCAGTGCCGGAGGCGATGAAGGCGCAAGACAAATGGGCCTTGGACAAGTTGCCGATCATGCCGCCGGCGTTCGATCTCCAGCCAGCCGAAAAAGCCACCGGCCGCATCAACGTGTTAAAGAAACTCCTCAAATCAAAAGAGATTTCTGAAGTCGTCAACGCCTGCGATGCCGGGCGCGAAGGCGAGCTCATTTTCCGCTACATTTACCAATATGCCGGCAGTGACAAACCCATCCGCCGGCTCTGGCTGCAATCCATGACGCCCGACGCCATCCGGGAAGGTTTCGAGCGGTTGCGCACCGACGAGGAAATGCAGCCGTTGGCCGCCGCCGCCCGCTGTCGCAACGAAGCGGACTGGCTCGTCGGTATCAACGCCACGCGGGCGTTCACGTTGCGGCTCAGCGGCGGACGCGGCAGCACCGTCACCTCGCTTGGTCGCGTGCAGACCCCGACATTGGCCATCATCGTCGAACGCGAAAAGAAAATCCGCGAGTTTAAGGAACGCGCGTTTTGGGAAGTGTTGGGTCATTTTCAGGCGGCGGCCGGCAGCTACGCGGGGCGGTGGTTCGACGAGAAGTACCGGAAAGATGAGACCGAAGTGGAGCGCACTGCCCGTCTCGGCGCCAAATTGACAAACCCGGAGGTGATCTGGGACGAACACCGGGCCGCGCCCCGGTTGTGGGAGAAAGCGTTGGCCGACGCGCTGGTCGCCAAGTGCGCGGGCAAGCCCGGTTTCGTTGAACTGGAAGAGAAAAAGCCGACCACGCAGGTCGCACCGCAGTTGTACGATTTGACGACGTTGCAGCGCGAGGCGAATACCCGGTTGGGGTTCTCGGCGAAACGGACGCTGCAACTCGCGCAGGCGTTGTACGAGAAGTACAAGGCGTTGACGTACCCGCGCACGGACTCGCGGTGTTTGCCGGAGGATTACCTCGGTACCGTGAAGAAGACGCTGGCCAAGTTGGGGCCGCTGGCGGAAAAGGCGTTGCAGAACGGCTGGGTGCGGCCGAACAAGCGGATTTTCAATAACGCCAAAGTCAGCGACCACTTCGCCATCATCCCGACCGGCAATATCCCCGACGGCCTCGACAACGATGAGCAGGCGCTCTTCGATATGGTCGTCAAACGGTTTATTGCCGTTTTCTACCCACCGGCGGAATACGAAGTGACCACCCGGATCACGCGGGTCGAAGGCGAGCCGTTCAAAACCGAGGGGAAAATCCTACGCGTGCCCGGTTGGCTCGAAGTTTATGGCAAAGAAGCCACCGGCAAGCCCGGTGAGAATTTGCCGCCGGTCCAGCAAGGCGAGCGCGTCCACACCGACCGGGTCGAGGTGAAAGAAGACAAGACCAAGCCACCGGCCCGATACACCGAAGCGACGATTCTCAGCGCGATGGAAGGCGCGGGCAAGTTGTTGGAAGACGAAGAACTCCGCGAGGCGATGAAGGAACGCGGCCTCGGCACCCCCGCGACACGGGCCGGAATCATCGAGACGTTGATTGCCGCCAATTACATTACCCGCCACGGCAAAGAACTCCAGCCGACCGCCAAGGCCATGCAGACGATCACATTGCTCAAAAACGCGGTGCCGGAGTTGGTCAGTCCGGAAATGACCGGCGAATGGGAGTACCGGCTCAACGCAATTGAACACCGGCGACTCCAAGCCGACCAGTTCATGACTGACATCCGCCAACTCACCGCTCACATCGTACAAGAAGCGAAGGGGTTTACGTTGGACGATCATGTGGCCGACAGCGAACCGTTTGGCCAATGCCCCAAATGCGGGCAACCGTTGGTCGAGCGGTTCAAGAGTTTTTCCTGCACGAACAAAGCCTGCGATTTTTCTTTGTGGAAGACCATAGCCGGATGCATTCTCGGGCGGGACGAGTTCGAGGCGTTGTTGCGCGACCGGCGGGTCGGTCCGTTGACCGGCTTCCGCAGCAAGAACGGCAAACGGTTCAGTGCGATTTTGAAGTTCAACGACGAGTTTAAGACCGAGTTTGAGTTTGAAGAAAACAAGGCCGGGCTGGATTGCGAAAAATGCGGCAAGCCGATGATCATCCGATCGGGCCGGCGCGGCGAGTTTCTGGCCTGTTCCGGTTACCCTGACTGCAAGAACGCGTTGAGCTTCAAACGCGACGAGGCCGGCAAGATTGTTCCCTTGCCCAAGGTCGAGCGCGCGCCGTTGCCGGCGGTGGACATCCAGTGCGAGAAGTGCGGCAAACCAATGGCGATCAAGATGAGCCGGCGCGGCCCGTTCCTGGCGTGCACCGGTTACCCGAAATGCAAAAACGCCAAACCGTTGCCGGACGATCTCAAATCGCAAATACCCCAAGCGCCCGCCAAGCCGCCACCAGAACCGACCAACGAAAAATGCGAGAATTGCGGCGCGCCGATGCTGAAACGGCAGGGCCGGTTCGGACCGTTTCTCGGTTGTTCCAACTACCCGAAGTGCAAAACGATCAAGAAAATCAAGGCGTGAGCGATCGGCTCGTCGCTGAATTCTTGAACTACCTGCGTGTGGAACGCAATGCGTCGGCATTGACCATTCGCAACTACCGCGCCGACCTCGCTGCCTTTGCCGGTTGGTTCGTGGAGAAGACGAAGACGAAGTGCGACTGGCTCCGGCTCGATTCGTTCCACCTGCGCGGCTACCTCGTCCATCTCACTGAGCGCAAATTGGAACGGACGACGATCCATTTGAAGATGTCGGCGTTGCGGAGTTTCTACCGGTGGTTGGTGCGGACGGAGCGGTTGAAACAGAACCCGGTGGTCGGCCTGACGTTGCCGAAGCTGGCGAGGAAACTGCCAAAATTTCTCACGATCCAACAAGTCGAAGCATTGCTCGATGCGCCGTTGAAATACGGGGATACCGTTGCCGCGTGGCGGGACAAGGCGATCTTGGAAGTGCTCTACAGCGGTGGTTTACGCATTCACGAGTTGGTGCAACTCAACGACGATGACTTCGACATGCTCGGGGAAGTTGTTCGCGTACGAGGGAAGGGAAAGAAAGAACGATTAGCCCCGCTGGGCGCTCCGGCCATTCAAGCTGTCCAGCGATACCTCGACCTGCGGGGGCGAAGCGGGCCCGGGCCGTTGTTCGTGAACATGAAAGGCGGCCGGCTAACTGCCCGGAGCGTGCAACGAATATTGAAACGTTACCTGATTGCAGCAAATCTCGACCCGTCGTTGACGCCCCACAAACTTCGGCACAGCTTCGCCACGCACTTGTTGGATGCGGGGGCCGATTTGCGCAGTGTTCAGGAGTTGCTCGGTCACGCCAATCTGGCGACGACGCAAATCTACACCCACATCACCCCTGAGCGGCTGAAGAAAGAGTATGAAAAAGCCCATCCCCGAGCCTGACGGGGAATGGATTGCACTTCTTTCCTACACCTGTAGCTCAAAAGTGAAATGAAATTAGCCTGAGAATACTTCCGCCCCAATTTGGGCAAAAGCACGACGACGCGCCGCCAGAACCTGTTCGCCGCGATAGTCGGGAGGCCAGAGCGATCGCGGCAATAAAGGGTCGAGGGAGAACACGCGCCGCCAGGCAACACGTTCCTGATGCAACCATTCCGCTACGGCCGTCGCCGTGGGGTGGCGCAGTAAGGCCGGGACAGACTTTTCCAGCCACTGTTGATGCGTGGCGTAACGACGGTTGATTTCTTCAAATGGCCACGCCCCGTTCA
>CALBCO010000066.1 GCA_937927265.1 uncultured Verrucomicrobiae bacterium
GAGGCGCTGCGCCAGTTGGGCAAGGCGCTGGCCGACACCCGCGGACCCGCCATCGAGGTGCGGTGCGAGGGCCAACCCCGGTACATTCCCCCGGGCGATGCCAGCCATTTGTTCCGTATCGCACAGGAGGGGCTGACCAACGCGCTCAAGCATGCCCGGGCGCAGAAGATCGAAATCGTCCTCGCGTTCAAACCGGAAGGTGTGCAGTTGCAGGTTAATGACGACGGATGCGGGTTTGATCCGGCGGCCGTGTCGCTCAACGGGCACTTCGGCCTGCGGGGGCTGAAGGAACGGGCGGGGGCGCTGGGGGCGGAACTGACGTTGGATTCCCAACCGGGTGCGGGCACGCGGCTGCGGCTGCGCGTGCCCGCTGCGCGGTTGAAGGAGGTCTGAACGGTGCTCCCGTTTGATCCACCGCTCACGCTGCTCATTGTGGATGATCATTTCGTCTTCCGCGCCGGACTCAAAGCGGTCTTGAGTCTGCGGAGAGATTTCGAGGTGGTGGCCGAAGCAGGCGACGCGGCCACGGCGGTCGAGGCCTTTCACAAGCACGAGCCACGCATGACGCTGATGGACTTACGGCTGCCCGACCGTTCGGGCATCGAGGCGCTCCGGGCCATTCGCAAGGAAAACCCCGCCGCCCGAGTGCTCATGCTCACCACCTTCGACGGGGATGAAGACATCCACCGTGCCCTGGAGGCCGGTGCGTGCGGCTACCTGCTCAAGAGCGTGCCGGGGCAGGAGCTGTTGCGGGCGATTGAGGCCGCCGCGCTGGGCAAGCGGTACATCCCGCCCGAGGTGCAACGACGCCTGGAGGAGCGCGCCACGTTCGGCGAGTTGACCGACCGCGAGCGCGAGGTGCTGCCGCTGGTGGTCAAGGGGCTGACGAACAAGGACATTGCAGGCATTCTGGGCTTCACCGAATTCACGGCCAAGGCGCACGTGCGCAGCCTGCTGGCCAAGCTGGGTGCGGCTGACCGCACGGAACTGGTGGCCATCGCCGTGCAGCGCGGCCTGGTGCATCTGGAGTGATCCGGTGGGGACTGCGTTGATCCCGTGCCCGCCGCTGGTGCTTGACCCATTCGGAGTCCGAAAGCCCCATCGGCACTTGGCATTCGCGTGGCTCGCTTTGGGCGTCGGACATGGATCCTCTCTGGGGTCATCTTGGGCACTGCATTCTGTTGCCGACCTGGAGTTGTCCTTTCGGACAATGGCGCACGCCCCGTCGCCAGATAAACTCTGCGTCGTGGTCAATATGATCGGCTTGGTGCACAAACCGGTGTCCACAAAACGGTCGCGCGGGTTCACCTTGATTGAACTGTTGGTGGTGATTGCCATTATCGCCATCTTGGCAGGGATATTGTTGCCTGCGCTGGCCAAGGCTAAGGACAAGGCCAAGAGGGTGGGCTGTCTCAACAACCTCAGACAACTGGGCCTGAGTTCAATGCTTTATGCAGACGACCACAACGGTGACTTGGTTGGGGACACGCGGGGATGGCCGCCCGGCCACCGGGACGGGGACGATGACGACGTGAATTACCTCCACCCGGCGTATGCCACGGCGCTCCCAAACTTCGTGTGCCCGAGCACGCGAAACGTGGTGTCCAATCAGACATTTGTCTGGTCGGGCAAAACGCTGGTGAATGACCTGACCAACAACTGTCCCGCGGGACGACTGAGAGGTCGCGGGCACAGTTACGAAATCTTCGGTGCCATGTCCAACACCACGGGTCAAAAGAAGTCCGAGAAGGCCATCCACAGCTACGCGCTGGAGAAAAATTTCCCGAATCGGGGTATGCGGCCCGGTCCGGCACGGGTGTGGTTGTTTACAGACGCGGATGACTTCAACGCCCACGGCGGGATCAACAATTACCCCGACAAAACCGACAACCACGGCGCGGCCGGGACACATGTGATGTTCTGCGACGGACATGCCGAGTGGATCCCGCTGCGCCAATATCTCAACAGTTTCAACGTCTCTTTTGATGAAAACCGGAGGGCACCCTGACCGGTGCCCGAGGGGATTCCCCAATGCTCATCGGCATCGCCAACAACCCCAAACCCATAATCAGCCCACAAAACGCATGAACCAACAACCTGCCAATCTCCTGCACCTTGGCCGCTTGGCCAGCCTCGCTCTGCTCTTGGGCCCCCTGTCACTCGTGGCCGATGTCCGCGACGGTCTGGTGGCGTACTGGCCAATGGACAGCGCCACCGGCGATTATCCCATGACAACGCCTGACGTGGTGGCCGGCAACGACCTGCTTGGGCCCGACAAGCCCTCGGCCGACATCATTGCCGGCGGCAAATTTGGAAACTGCGTTCAGTTCCACGGATCGGTCACTGATTTTCTGTCCTTCACCAGCACCCCGGGTGACGACACCGGCCTGCCGGTTGCGAACCACGGCAGTTGGACTTGGAGCTTGTGGGTCAAAGGCCCGAGCGAACAGGCGAACCAAACCACCTATTTTTGCGAGACCTCCAGCCTCAGTTCAGGAGCCAACCTCCGGTTTTCGATGGAAGGAAACGGCGGCGACAAGACGCGGTATTTTATCCGCGACATCAACAATACGGTGAGAAACCAGGTGGTGGGCTCCAAACCCACGTTGGATGACACTTGGCACCACGTTGCCTATACTTACGACGCCACGACGGGACGATTTCTGGTCTATGTGGATGGCCAACCGGATTGCACCAACACGTTCTCGTATCGGCAAAACCTGGCCTCATGGAATCAGGTAGGGATCGGCGCACTGGTGCGCAACACCGTCGGCGTACCGTTCTTGGGACAAATTGACGACGTGGCGCTGTGGGCGCGCGTGCTCAGCCAAACGGAAATCCAGGAGGTTCTGAGCAACAGCATCGCTACACCCGTGCCTCAATTCCCGCCTCAGATCACCGCACAACCCCAAGGCGCGGCCAACCTCTACGAGGGCGACAGCTTTTCTACGGCGGCTGCCGTGTCGGGATCGCGTCCGTTGTCTTATCAGTGGCTCAAAGACGGCGCGAACTATCCAGCCGCCTCGGGGCGCACGCTTTCCTTTGTCAACGCCACGACCAACGATTCGGGGTTGTATCATCTTGTCGTCACCAACGCGGTGGGCAGTGTCACCAGCGCGGTCGTGCAGATTGTTGTTAACTCCTTCGGCGCCCCGGACCTCACGAACGGACTGATTGCCTACTGGCCTCTGGACACCGTGGTGGGGGTCAAAACCCCCGACCTGGTGAGCGCCTACGATCTGACGGTGGCGGGCACAACCCTGCCCACCCTCGTGCCGGGCAAATGGGGCAACGCCATGAGTTTCAACGCGACCCAGTCGCAGTTTGCCCGCCGAATTCACAATCCGGGCGATGCGCTGCCTGCGTACCCCCGCACGAATTTCACCGTATCAGCCTGGGTCAAAGCCCCGTGGACTGCCGGGAGCTGGTTTTTCACGGAATCCTCCACCTTGGGGAATAATCCGGCCTTTTGTCTGGGACAGCGTAATTCGTACAATGACAAACTGAATACCTTCGTCCGCACGGACGGCGGCTCCCAGGTCAACGACAACCGGGCTTCAACCACGGTGGTCTGGGACGACAACTGGCATCACATAGCGTGGGTGCAGCGCGCCATCGGCAGCTCCACGTTCAAGGTGGAACTTTACATTGACGGGGTGCTGGATGGCTTGGTCCCCACCGCGGCGTATCCGGTGAATGTGAACAATACCGCACTGGGTGCGTTTGCGCGGGCCACGCCGGGTCAGTTCTTCACCGGCTTGGTGGACGAGGTGGCGATCTGGGAGCGTCCGCTCTCGGCCGCCGAGGTCGCCCTGTTGGCCAACAGTTACCTCACCAACCCGCCCAGCCGGTTGACCCCGCTGGCGATTAACTCGTTCAAATCGGATCTTCCCGCCGTGGCCAGGGGCGACTCCACCGTGTTGCGGTGGGACGTGCCGGCAAATGCCACCCAGGTCTTGATCGATCCGCTGGGGGACGTTACGGCGAAAACGCTTTCCGGTGTTGGTTCGACCAACGTCACGCCCCGCAGCACAACCACCTACGTGCTGACGGTCAAACGCGGCCTCGAGGAGGTCAAAGCCACCAACGTGATCGGTGTGGTGGATGGCGTGGCTGAGAACTGGACGTTGTTGGACAACTTTGATTTCTACCAACCCGGTCTGCTGGGTGCCAACGGTTTCTGGGCGGACATGCACGGCAACTCGGTGGCCATTGTCACCAACAGTTTCAATCGCATGGTGAAGACCCTGCAAACCAGCAGCGGTGCCTACTTGCAATTGAACTCCCTGAGCGTGAATTCCAACCAGGCCTGTACGCTCTTTTTCCGCATGATTCCGCAGGGCAACCCGTCCTCGGTCCTCCGCCATGTGGTCGGCATTACCGACAAATCCGCGCAATTCTACTACCAACTGGCGGATAATTTCGGTCCCGCGGTGCGGCCCACGATCAACGACTCGACCCAAAATCCGGGCGATTGGTTGATGGCCGCGCGCGAAATGCCCTACGCGGCACTGACGTTCGATACCAACGTGCTCCAGACCGGGGTGGTGTATTCGGTCTGGATTGACGTCACCAACGTATTTGCTGGCGACCGGCTGTATGCGGACAACTACGATCTGTTTTCGGTGTACATCCAAAAAGAGGGCGATCCGGTTCGCACGTGCATCTTCTCGAACCTCATCAGCGACCGCGATCTGCTCCTGGATGATCCCCTGACCGGGGGCTTGCCCACGGACAACCTCAACCGCATCTACATCGGCGGGAACAGCAGCACCGACAGTGCATTGTTCGATGACTTTTACCTGAGCAAATCCGGGTACAATAACACGGTGCCGCGCGCGTTTGGATATGCCGGTCTGCCGCCGAAATTGCAGCTCCAACGGACCGGTAGCCAATGGGAAATCCTCTTCGAGGGCAGGCTGCTGGAGGCCGACACCCCGACCGGACCGTGGCATGAGGTCGCAGGAGCAGCGTCCCCGTACCCGATCCCAACGGCGGGGGAAAAGAAGTTTTACCGTGCGGTCCTCAACTAAGTGCTGAGGGTTGGACGGAACGGGGCGATCAGCGACTTGCTGGTTGCCCCGTTCCACGTTGGGTGCATCGGCGTGGCTTTCTGCTGGCCTATTGCCGATGTCGCGGCGTATGGTGCGGCTATTGATGAGACTAGTTGCACCATGAAATCCAACCAGCGCTATGTCATCTCCGTCGCCCTGGTGGTCGCCTTCGGCGGTTTCCTCATGGGCTTCGACGCCTCGGTCATCTCCGGCCTCGTCGGTTTCATCGAGCCGGAGTTTGCCCTTTCCAAACTCCAGCTCGGCTAGGCGGTCAGTTGCCTCACGCTCACGGCCACGCTGGGCATGATGAGCGTCCGGCCCGCTGAGCGACGCCACCGGCCGCAACGCGCGCGGGGTCGCCCGCTGGGACGGCAACGAGTGGTGGCCCGTGGGCACGGACGTGGGCGGCACGACGCCGGTGGTGACCGCCCTCGCGGTGCTGCCCGACAGCGAGTTGGTGGCCGTGGGAAGCTTCTTTTCCATCGGCGGCGTCTCCGCGGCCGGCGTGGCCCGATGGAATGGAACCAACTGGTTGTCCTTCGGCTCCGGGGTGCTCGGCAGCGCGGAGTGCGTGGCGGTGCTGTCCAGCGGCGACCTTGTGGTGGGCGGGACGATCAACTCCATTGCCAGCGTGCCGGTGAATAATCTGGGTCGCGGGAACGGCACGAACTGGTCGGGCTTCGGCTCCGGCCTGAACAACGCGGCGCTGGCACTGCAACCCTCGCCGGAGGGGAAGCTGTTCGTCGGGGGCCGGTTCGGCACCGCGGGCGTCAGGGTGGCCTCCCCGGGTGGCGTTGTGGAACGGCGGCGCGTGGACGAATCTCGGCCCGGGTATCCCCAACCTGAGCACACCATACGTCAACGCCACGGCGGTGCTGCCCAACGGTGACTACGTGGTGGGGGGGCAAGTTTACCCGCGCCGGCACGACCAACACCTCGAACCTCGCGCGATGGGACGGGACGAATTGGAACGCCTTCGGCACGGGCGCGACCTTCGGCTTTGACTCGTTTGTGTGCGCGCTGGCCGCGCTGCCCGACGGCGGCTTCCTCGTGGGCGGTGGGTTTGGAGTGGTGGACGGGGTGGTGCGGGCGAACTTCGCGCATTGGGGCTGCCCGCTCCCTCCGCCGGGGCCGGTGATCTCCAAGGGGGCCAAGGGGGCGCTGGGCTTCCGGTTCCAGTTCCACGAGCCGTTGGGCCGGAGTTATTCGGTTCGTTACTCCGAGGATTTACGTACTTGGTTGACGGTGCAGAGCGGCTTGCAGGGGACAGTGGACTTCGTGGACGACGACGATACTCGCCGTGAACGGCCGCACGTGTTCTATCAGGTGGTCGAGGATTGAGTTCCCCCGGCACTTGGAAGCCGGGTCTAATCATCGCCCACTTCATCCCGCCTTTTCGCGGCAGACACAGTCGGTGCCGGGTTGCGACACAGCCACTTGACCCGGGCGACGGGTTGGTCACCTACGGCGTTTCGGGTGGCCGTTTTCACATTCAAAGCCCGTTCCGGTCGCTGATACACTGCCGCCGATGAAAGTACCGCAGCGCAGAAGAATGTTGTTCGACCGTCGCCGATTCCTCGCCACGGCTTCCGCCGGTTTGGGCGGACTACTTTTTCACGGCAGGCTGCGAGCCGCGGGAATCAACAGCCTGCCCACCGACAATCCGCTCGCGCACTTGAACCTGCCCTGGACCGCCCAAATCAAGTGGGCCAACGTGGTGGACGTCACCAAGGCTCCCGGCCCAAACCTCATGGAGAAGATCGGCAACGCTCAGACCCAACTGGCAGCGCGGGGTGGCGGCGTGGTTTATTTCCCGCCAGGCGTTTACCGGATCACCGACACCATCGGGCTCCGGGACGGCGTTGTGCTCCGCGGCGCCACGTCCGGCCCGATGGCCAAGGCGTTCGACGAAGATTTCGCCCCGCCCAGCCGGCTGGAGTTTCCGCGCTATGTGTTCAAGCCGGAAGGTGCCGGCACGCCCTTGGCCACTGCCTTCAAAGGCATTCAACTCGAAACCCCGGCCACCGCTTCGAATTGCGGCGTCGTCAATCTGGACCTTGATTGCGGGCACGTCTTTTTCAGCGAAGGCGCGGATCACCTGTGCGGACGCAACCGGTTCGTATTCGGTTGCCGGCTGCGCAACGCGGCGTTGGCGAACAAGAATGTGCCGGACCTGGCCCTGGGCCAGCACCCCTGGCAGCGTTACACTGCCACGTATGACCGGGCGGCCATCCAGGTCTTCACCGCCGAAAACGCGGTCGTGGCCAACAACCGTCTGCCCCGCGGCGGCGAAGCCAACTTCACCATGAACGGATACCTCCTGCTCGACCGCGCGAAAACGCCGGTGGCCGTGGACGGCGTCGTCTTCGACTACGACAACCGCGCCGGCATTTATCTGAACCACTACGGCATCGGCGGCCCCGGCGGGCAGGGGCCAGACGGCACGCCCGAGACGCATCCGCACGGTTTTCGCAAGGGCCTGCTCATCCGCGACAATTACGTCTTCCAAACCGGCCGCTGCGCGATTGGCTTTTGCGGCGACGGCGTCCAGTGCCGG
This sequence comes from uncultured Verrucomicrobiae bacterium, assembly GCA_937927265.1. Lineage (GTDB taxonomy): Bacteria > Verrucomicrobiota > Verrucomicrobiia > Palsa-1439 > Palsa-1439 > CALBCO01. The sequence continues at coordinate 7,612 of CALBCO010000066.1, forward strand.
AACAACGTCATCCGGTTCGCGCGGGAGGTCTGGCGCCCGACGGTGACCGGGCGGCACATCAGCACGGGCGCGTCCACCAACGACAACCGCGCCGTCGAGATGCGCGGCTGGCGCTGGGTGGTGGACGGCAACGATTACGAGGTGCATCGCAATCTCTGCTTCGACGGGAAGTTTTACATCAACGACGGTGAGGGCCTGATGCACGAGGATCACGTGAACTCGACCGTCAACGACAGTGTGCTCACGAACAACCGCGGCAACGCCTACCTCTCCATCTATCACACGGCGGGCATTGACGGCCTGCTGATCGAGGGCAATCACATCCTCATTGACCGCGCGGCCAGCAGCGAGCCGGCGATTCACGTGACCGCCTGCCGGACCAACGATCCGTTCCCGTGCCGCAACGTGCGCATCCTGAACAACACCGTCAGCCGGGGCATCCTCATCAGCGGCTCGCCGGGTGAGAACAACGTGGTCCGGGGCAACAAGGCCGTGGGCACGACGCCGCTGAGAATTCAGAACGAGGCGGGCGCCAGGGTCGAGGCCAACGAGGGTTTCGAGGTCGAGGAAGCCGTGTGGCTGTCCCACAACGAGAGCAAGGCGCGCCAGCGCGAACAACAGAAAAAGAAGTAACCCCACCCTTTGCTTCGGGAATCTGCATAAGTGACTTCGAAGACAAAGAGGTGGACTTGGAATGTGTTCAACCCTTTAGCGAGCCGGCGCCGAGCGCAGTCAGTCACGGAAGCGATGGATTGCGCGAGCCAGGCTGGGATAAAGTCAACGTTTGCCAGCCGCCTTGTTTTCGAGTGTCCGCCAGAAGTCCTCGCGCATCCCGGCGGCGTCAATCTCCACCCAGACCGAGATGGAGCGTTTCACGTTTTCCGGAGGGGCGTCAGTGGTGACGGCTTTCGCCAGTTCCGGTCGGGCGATCGCTGCGATCAGCGCGATGTCCCACATCATCCAGCTCGCCTTGGTCGGCGCCACCCGCCGCTGCCAGGCGCGGTCGTAGTTGTCCCAGAGCCGCACGAGGAAGTCCGCCACGCCGCCTTTGCCCTTCAGCCGCCGGTCCACGTCGGCCTTTTCAAAGACCAGGCTTTGCGCGGCGGAGGCGGTCATGAGGTGAAACTCCAGCCCGGGCGTGTTGAGCAGCGCGGCACGCTGCGTAGGCAAGTGACATCATGGCTTGCCTTCTCGAGTTGTGAATGATCGCCGGCGCCGATCCAGGTGACTGCGAATGCCCTAGCTTGGCGGAATGTCATTTGTCCTCCACGCTCAAACCCGGCACCCACTCCGCCTCGCCGCGGCGGCGTTCTGGCCGGGCGGGGGGAAGGTGTGTTCGCCGCGTGGATTCAGCGGCGCGGTGGAGGCGGGACGGGTGTCACCGGTCGTGGGATCCAACCAGCGCGCGTTGACCGCGCCGGGGAAGCGATCGAGGGTCACGGTAACAGCCTTGCCGGAGTGGGTGAAGGCCAGGGCATGTTTGGCGTCCGGCGTGATGGCGGCGGCGGTCGCGCCGGGGGCCTGGCGGGCTCAGAACTCAATTTCGTAGTAGGGGGTTTGGTCGGCCTCGCCATTGAGGGTGAAGCGGCCGCCGTTCACGGGCAGTGTCTTGCCGGTGCGGCCGCCGTTGTGGTCGAGGACGTGCACCCGTTGGATGGGGCGGCCGGACCATTGCATTTCGGCGCGCACGGGCTCCATGAGGATGGGGGCGGCGCCTTTGTTGAGCAACTCATTGCCGGTGGGACCAAATTTCATGCCGGTGTTGCGGGCGCGGGCCAGGGCCACGATCAGCGCCCGGCGGGCGTTGGCCAGGGTCGCGTCGCGGTCCACCGCCGTGATATAAAGGGCGGCAAATTTGGATTGGGGCGTGACGGTCACTTCGCCGAGTCGGGCCGTATGGCCGGCGGCGAATCCTACGACCGCCTTGGTGGCGGGGGTGTCCATGAGGAAGAAGCCGCTGGTGGCGTTGGTGCCTTCTTTCCAGCGCAACTGCCAGGTGGCGGACACCAGGAAACCGTCCTGGAGATAAGGTTTCAGGTCAAAGGCGGGCGTGTCGCGCCATTGGGGTGTGAACTGGACCACACAACGGGCGACGGCCAGCGCGCGGGCGGGCACCTGGGCGCTGTCCAATTCCTTGTCGTCGTAACCTTGCACCACGGAGTCTTCGAAGCCGAGTTTGCCTTGGAAGAGGGAGGGAACATGCACGTGGCGCACCGCCAGCGGGGGCGCTTCCTGAACATCGCCGCGCAGGACCTGCCGCGCGACGGCAGGAAACACGCCGAGGATTTGCGGCGCCACCGCATCCCACTCACTGCCGCCGAGCTGGCGGCTGAAGGTGCCTTGGTCGCTGTTTTGGAACATGTAGGAAGTGTCCCAGCCTTGCAGGCCCATGCCGTAGGCGCCGATGAGGGCGGGGCCTTCAACGCCCCACTCGTTGGGGAAGACGTGGATCCACTCGGAGAGCATGAAGGGGCGGTCCAGGACTTGTTGCAGGCCGCTGCTCAACATGCCGGAACCGGCGCGCGCGAGCATGGAGGCGGCGTGGAAGGTGTTGCCGCGGCCGCCGCCGAAGTAATTGTGGCGGTCAATCAGACCGACGCGGTAATCGGTGTGGAGGTTGGCATAGTGGCTGTAGGCGCGGCCGGCCTGCCAGTTGCTGCCGAGGATTTCGCCGTCATAACCGGCCGCGCGGACGGCGGCCACATAGCGGTCATAGGCGGCGCTTTGCAGCTCGTAGAGGAACTGCAGGGTGTCGAGCAAGCGCTGGCGGCGGAAGGCCTGGCTGCCGTTGAGTTGGGCGGGGTCCCAATACCACGGATTGCCCAGGGGCAGGATATTGCGCTGGTCCAGATGCTCGCCCGCCGGGAAACCGTCTTTTTCGAAGCCGTCGAGGGCTTTTTCGCCCCACGCCTTGAGCAGGCCGGCATGGCTGCGGTATTTCTGCCGCAGCCAGTCGGAGAATCTTTCCGCCACCTGGCGGCGGAGAGTGGGGCTTTGTTTGAGCGGCTGCATGGAGGTGTGGAAGAAGATGCTTTGCTCATTGATGATCTCAATGGCCCACACGACGGGGTCCTTGGCGTAGGTGAGGCCGGTATAGGCGTTGGTGTGTTTGAGCAGATTGATAATTTGCCGGATGTGCAGGCTCTGCAGCTCGGGTGAATAGAAGAAGGCGCTGTGCGGAGCGGTGATGCGGCCGTCGCGGAGCGGGCCCAATTCCTCCATGTAGGGAACATCGCTGCGGTCGGCCGGTCCGATTTTGACGGCGCCGAAGTGCGCGCTGAGTTTGACGTAGATGCCGGCTTCCTCGAAGCGGGCGACCTGGTAATCCATACGGTCCAGGCCGGCGGAGTCATACTCGGCGGCGCTGGCCTCGGCCTGGATGCCCGCCCAGCCGCGGCCGTCGGCGAATTTATGCAGGCGCACGGAATTGATGCCGTAGTGGGCGTAGAGCGCGGAGCGTTTGTCTGCCAGTGATTTTTCCGGAGCGCAGTCGCCATAGCAGAGATTGAGGCCCCAGAGCTTGAGGGGCTGGCCGTGGTAGAGAAGTTGATGGTCTTGGCGGGTGATGCGGCCGTGACGGCCGGCCGGTTTGTCCAGCCAACTGGTCATGTCCAGCACGGAATCCGCACCGGTGCCGGTGCCGCGCCACGGATACCAGGCGGCCAGGTTTTCGGTGTCGGGGACTTCCTCGGCGCTGGCGTACCAGGTCAGGGGTTCGGGCAGGGTGAGGGTGAGGGTCAAATCACGCGCGGCCCCGGTGGTGATACGTTCCTTGGCGAGGACGATGCGGGCGGCACCGTCGGCGGCGACTTCGATGGGCGGCTCCAGACGGGCGACGGCCTCCGTGCCGGCGGGGGTGCGAAAGCGGAGGGCGCTGACGGCTTCGCCCACCGCCCCCAGCGGCAGGGGAAGGTTGAGCGTGCGGCTTTCTCCGGACATTTCGGCCGTGAGCTGGCCGCCTTTGAAGGTGGCGGCGGGGGCGACTTCGGCGACGTAGAGGGTCAAGTCGGCGTCCTTGTCGGCGCTCAGAGAATAGGTGACTTGCAAGGTGTTGGGCTGGGTTTGCCTCGCAGCAAGTTTGAGGGTGAGGGTGGACTGCCCGATTGCGGAGGTGAACGTGCCGGCAGCCACGCGGTTTTCTGCCTTGGTGCCGCCATTGATGCCCGTCCAGCCCCAGTTTGGCCCCCACGCGGCCAGACCCAGCCGCAGGAAATCCTGGCCTTGATGGCTGATGCTGATGCCGCCGCGGCCGTCCGCTAAAGCAATAAAGGGTGTCGCCGCGGGGGCGGCGTACGAACCAACAGCGGCCCACAACCAAACCATGCCTAACATTGTTGCGCGCAAAGCGATGGCTAAACAGCTCATGACTCCAAGCGGAAATGTTGGGGCCAACTCGGTCAAGCTAGCAAATCTCATGGACCTCCTTGAAGAAGCTGCCCCCGCGACGTGTGAGGCTTCCCACATTTTGCGCGTGATGTTGGCGTGGTGTTGACCGCGTTGGGCCGGCTCAGTTACTCGGGAAAATGCAGGCAGTGGAAGTGCAGCCAGCGGTGGTCTGGAGGAACTAGCAGCGGATTTCATGGCGGCGGTAAGGAAATTCAGGGACCGCGGTTATGCTTCAGCAGATACAAGAACACCTCGGCGGCGTGCCAGGTGTGGGGCGCGGCGATCTTTTCGCGCGCGAAGGCGGGGTCCAGAACCTCCAGCTTCGGGTAATCCGCCTGGCTGGCGCGTTGTTCCCAAGTGAGCGGGTAATCGCGGTTGCTGATCGGGCTGCCCTTTTCGCAGTAAAAATGGTCCACCGCCCAGCCGAGATACGGGTAATCGCCACGGTCCCGGGCGTCGCTGCCGGGCACATGTTCATCCCGATAATCCCACCAGAAAAGCGCCGAGTAACTGTCCTTGACCAGCGGCACGGTGTAGGGATCGGGCAGGCCCAACGCGCGGAGGCCAAATTTCAGCCACTTGGTCTGATACACCGGATGCGCAGCGAAATCGGATCGGCCCTTGATGTATTTGCGCCCTTCCACGGTCACCTCCCAGCGCGGCAGTTCGGCCAGGATTTTCTCCACCAACGGATGCGAACGGTTAGAAACGAGCGAGATGAGATACAGCGCCTGGCCGGGATTGTCGGCCTCCTCCTCGCCGGAATTGTTGCGGTCATAGACCTCGCGCAGGCCGAGAATCCAGTCGCGGATGACATGCAGATTGTCCGTGGCCGCGAAGGCCATGCCCATCATCGCCGCGTCACGCAGCCAGGGCTTGGGATAGACAAACAGGTTCGGCACCGGCCGCCCCTGCACCACGTTGACGAGCAGTTCCTGATGCAGCACCCGCAGCACGCGCGGATAACGGTGCCCCGCGAAGTCGGGCAGGTTCACCCGCGCCTCGGAGCCGTCGAGCCGCGAACGCCGTCCGAGCTCCGTGAGCCAGATGCCTGCTTCATCCTCGCGAATCTCGACGGTGCCACCGTCCTCGAGCGCCAGCACGACTCGATACTCCGGCGGCACGATGATCGCCGCGCGCACCGCCCACTGGCGCACGACGCGGCCCGACGGCGCCTCGCGCAACTGCCCGGCCTGATACCAGTGCTTGGCCCGTGCGCCCATGCCGAACAGGAAGAACGGGACATCCGGCACGCGGTCGCTGACGGCGAAATTCTTCCGGAATTCCCCCAGTTCGGCACGATAGGCGGCCAGCGCCGAACGCGCGGCACTCAGCGGCGCGGCTGGCTCCTCGCCACTCACGGGCCTGGCGGGAACAAGGAGGCAAACGGAGATGACGAGTGTGATCAGACAGGCGGGAACCTGCCGACATGGAGCGCGATTGTGCATCGAGGCGGTCGTCTGAGTAAGCCGCGCAGAAAGAAAGTCACCGTTTGGCAGCCAGGTGTTTTTCCAGTGACTGCCAGAAATCCTCCCGCATCCGGTTCGCATCTATCTCCACCCAGACCGAGATGGGGCGTTTGAGGTTGCCCGGCGGCGCGTCCATCGTGACGGCCTTGGCCAGTTCCGGCCGGGCGATGGCCGCGATCAGCGCAATGTCCCACATCACCCAGGTCGCCTTCGTTGGCGCCACCCGCCGCTGCCAGGCGCGGTCGTAGTTGTCCCACAGCCGCACGAGAAAATCGGCCACGCCGCCTTTGCCCTTCAGCCGCCGGTCCACGTCGGTCTTTTCAAAGACCAGGCTCTGCGCGGCGGAGGCGGTCATCAGGTGAAACTCCAGTCCGGGCGTGTTGAGCAACACATCCAGCGCGTTGGGGTCGTTGTTGGTGTTGAATTCGTCGCGGCTCCACAGCCGCTGCTTGGGGTCGTGGCGCAGACCGATGAAGTGACACGAGACCTTGGGAATGATGGCCGGCTCCAGCAGCACGGCCGAGGCGAGGTTCGTGCAGGGGCCAAGGATCGCCACGATCAGCTTCTCCCCGGCGGGTGTGTCGAGGGCCTTGCGGATGATGTGCTGCGCGGCGGGAGAGGGCTGGGGCTTGACCGGGCTGACCAGCGGGAAGTTCGACCCGATGGGATGCGGCACCTCCGCGCGGTTCATCACGCGCAGCAGTTCCTCGTTCAATTCCTAGCTGGGGCCGACTGTGTCGCGGAAACCCTCGTCCTGTGTGTGCCATTGGGCGGAGGTGATGCCCTCCACTTGGAAACGCGGCTCGGTCAGCGCACGCGTCAAGGCGAAGGCGTCGTCAATCTCGTTGGCCGTGTCCGCATCCACGATGATCGGCAGCGGTTGGTCGGGAGCCTGCGCTGGCGCGGCCCAAACTCGGCCGGTGCTGCGCGCGGCCAGGCCGGCGGCGGCCAGACCGGCGAGGTTTTTCAGAAAGCGACGGCGGCCCTGAACCGACCCAGGGAAAGGAAATGTGAGTGCCGTCATGCCACTGTTCATTTCAGGAACCGGTCGTCATTGCAAGCCGGCTCGGAAATCTGGAGGCTCTTCTTCAACCATTACGAGGCGAATGGAGTTGACGGTTTATGGGGGAGGACAGGAACGCGTGTAGTTCGCGGCCGGGAAACTCGTGCTTTGGCGGGCGGTGACAGACCTCGGCTGGGCCGAAGAGCAGCGTTTTTTCGGGTTCTGGCGGGTCGGCAGACCAAGCTCCGCCACGCCCGGCCTCGGGCCGGGAGGTTGGGGTACACAAGGAGGCGCGGCGCGGGGGACGTCATCAGCCGCTGGCGACGGTCAGCCGGGGGCGGCCCGGGCCGCAGCACCCGCTTCTTCATCAGCGTCTTCACCCGCCAGCCCTGGCAGTCGTCAGTCAAGTCCAGCCGCTGGATCGCCACCATCAGGTCGTAGGCCAGCGCCGCAACCAGATAGTAAACCTGGTTGGCCATCAGCGCCGAGCAGGGCGGGCGGTGCAGGTCCAAGCCGTTCAACACTTCGCTGAACAACTGTTCCTTCTCCCCTTTCAAGTGATGCCGCTCGCCCACGCGGATTGTGCAACTTCTTTTCTGTAAATTTTCGGGTTGGTGGTCATGGCGTCTGGGTTGCAGGTTTGAGTTGAGATAGACCTTGCCGGTCATCCACTGGT
>CALBCO010000067.1 GCA_937927265.1 uncultured Verrucomicrobiae bacterium
GTTGGGCCACCAATTCCTGCGCCGCTGCAATGACGGCGTCCGACGCGCCTTTGGGCAACGGCCTCCCCCATTCTTTTCCCAACCGACGCAACCGTTCCACAAATCCCTCGCGCGCCAAAATGGACGCCGCCGCCACCGCCAAATCACTCTCCGCCCGATGCCGCTGCACCAACTCAATCGTCCGCCCGCGTTCCATCAACGCCCGCTCAATGATCCGCTTATCACCAAACTGATCCGAAATTGCTTTCTGACACTGCACCCGGCCCAGCAAATTTTCAATCACCCGCGCATGGCCCCAGCCGAGGATGCTGTTGACGTTCCGCAACTTCGCGTGCAACCGGTTGTACGCTGCCGGCCCGATCGTCAACACCTCCGGCACCACGCCCGGCACCTGCCGGATTTCTCTGGCAATCTCCAAAATCCGCTTGTCGCTGCTGACCTGTTTACTGTCCTTGACGCCCAACTCCATCAACTGCCGCGCCGCCGCTTCGTTGACAAACACCCCGGCCACCACCAACGGTCCAAAAAAATCCCCCTTCCCGCTCTCGTCCACCCCAATCCGCGGCTCCAACATCTCCGGATTCATCACGTGCTCGTACCCCAGCCGCGCTTCGCCGAGCAATTCCGGTTCAAGGTAAAACTGCACGAAATCCGTTGTCCCTTTCCCTTGCACGACCAACTTCCCGCTCGTGTAGGCCGCGAGACTCACCTTCTCTCCCCGATGCTCCGCGCCGAAATGGGCGTACGGCACCTCATGAAATACAAACCCGCGCGCCGTCAAGTCGCGTTTCAACTTCGCGACCTTGTCGGCCGGCAGGGGGCACGTGTAGGATGTCCGTTCAGCCATGCCGAAACCATTCCACATCGCCCCAACCACGGTCAACGCATTTCAGCGCGCCCTCCGCCGCTGGTACCGCCGCCACCGACGCGACCTGCCGTGGCGGCGCACCCGCGACCCGTACCGAATTTGGGTCAGCGAAATCATGCTCCAACAAACCCGCGTCGAAGTCGTCCGCGACTACTACCGGTGCTGGCTGCGCGTTTTCCCCACCCTCCGTTCGTTGGCCCGCGCACCGCTCGACCGTGTACTCCAACTTTGGGAAGGCCTCGGCTACTATCACCGCGCCCGCAACCTGCACCGGGCCGCCCAGATGATTACGCGTCTGCCGCGCACGGCCGCCGCACTGCGTCAACTGCCGGGTATTGGCCGCTACACGGCTGGGGCGATTGCCAGCATCGCCTTCGACCAACCAGAACCAATCGTGGATGGCAACATCGCCCGCGTCTTTCACCGCTTGTTCCCCGGCCAAGAACCATGGTCGGTCGCCGCCGCGCTGCTACCGGCCCGCGCGCCAGGCGAGTTCAATCAAGCCTTGATGGAACTCGGCGCGCTCGTCTGTCTCCCGCGCCAGCCCCGCTGCGCGGTTTGCCCGGTGCGGAAGCTCTGCGCCGGCCCTCGACCATTGCCGCGGCGCCGCGTCCCACTCCAGCCGGTCACGCAATCCGTCCTGTTCGCGCATCGGAACGGCCGGGTACTGCTCCGGCAACGACCGCCGACCGGTTTGCTGGCCGGGCTGTGGGAGTTGCCCCCGGGCCGATCCCACCGGGAACTGCTGACAATCCGGCACACGATCACCAATCACCGGATTACGCTGCGCGTGTATGCCGGATCGCCCCCACCGGGGCAAGGGCACTGGTTCACTCGCCGGCAACTGGCGCGGCTGGCCATGCCGGCCGCCCACCGCCGGGCGCTCAACGCAGCATTAGAATCGGACTCTCCGTCGCGTCGAACAACTTCACCAGCACGTCGCTGATCCACGGATTGGCAAATTCCCGGCGCGCTTCGGGCGTCATAGCAATCAAGTCCATCGGCGAGTCCTTGACGAACTCCAACAGGTTGCGGACGCGCTTGGTTGGATTGGAGAATAGCAGCAGATTGCTGCGCGGCGCGCCCTGTTCATACACTTCGCGCAAGCGGGTTGCTTCGGCGGCGTCCGCCTGATCGCTGTCGAGCAGCGGGAAAATGTGCAGCAGCCCTTTGAAGGTATCCACCCACGGCATGATCTTCGCCAACACCTGCGTCCCGTTGGGACCCAGGTCGGCGAGCAACAGGATGTGTTTGTACCGGGGCCGTTTCCAATCTTTCTCCGCAATCGGCCGCCCCCGCAGACACAACACCGGACAACGCGCCGCTTGAATGATCCGCTCAATCGTCCGCCCGACCGACCACCACCGCAAACTCCCGCCGCTGCCCGTCGAGGCCATGCAAATCAAATCCGCTTCCTTCTCCCGCGCCGCGCCGAGGATCACCCGCGCGACGTTATGATGGTACAAATACATCTTCGAGACCGCCACCGACATCTTCAACGGCGGCAAATCTGTGCGGCGCGCGTCCTTTGTGAAGAACTTGCTGATGTGCGGGAAATCGCCCAACTGCTCCGGTTCGTTCAACGCTTCTGGGGCCATCACATGCAACAGATGCAACGTGCTGTCGCACACCTGAGCCACAGTGACCGCATGCGGAAAAATCGAGTTCGACTCCGGCGAGAGGTCGGTCGGCACCAGGATATTTTTCACCATGACGATTCTTTACCTACCGGAGTTTTGCCGGCGTCGCAAATCCTAATTCACCACAGCGCCAACTGCGGGCCGTGGTCTTCGCGCACCCGGCCGCGCAACACAGGGAACGCCGCCACCAACGTTGCCAGCGCGGCGACCGGCGGTTCCGGCGCCAACCGCGCTTTCAATTGCAGCGCGTTGGCGAACGCCTTGGCATCCTTGTGATTGTTGAACACCACCAACGTCTTCCGCGTCTGCGCCGCCAACTGCCGGACGCGCGAAGCCACTTCGTCCAACTCCGCCTCGGAATACAAATAATCATACCGGCCGCCATAAACCTCTGGCTGCTCCTTGAACCAGTTCACCGCATTCTGCCCGTGCAGCCGGTAGTACCCCGTCGCGGTCGTCGCGTGCGTCGTCGGCGGCAAACAATGATTCAACGCCGGGTGGTCAATGTTGCAAAATGTCAGACCCTGCGCGCAAAAGAACTCCTGCACATCATCACCCATCCACGAATCATGCCGCACCTCCACCGCCACCGGCCAACCGGCAAACTCCTCGGCGATGCGGCGCAGCCAATCCCGGTTCACCGGGTGATGCCGAAACGACCACGGAAATTGAAACAACACCGCGTCGAGCCGCGCACGCAAAGGTTGCAGACCGGTGACGAAGAGATCAAACTCCGCGCGCGTCCAACGTTGGTCGCGCTGATGCGTAAATCGTTGCCACGCTTTGGCCAGGAACCGGAAACGGGGCGGCGTCGTTACCGCCCACCGGGCTGTCAGACGCGGCAACGGCGGACGGTAGAACGACGCATCCACCTCCACGCAATCGAGATACCGCGCAACGATGGCCAATCGTTCCGTTTCCCGTCCGGCAGGATACACACGCCCCTCCAGTCGGAGTAACTCCACCCGGCTGTCCCGATGAAAATGGGGGTCGCGCTCATGTCGTGTTGCCCCTCAGCCTAACGCACGCTTGCGTGCCGGCAAGAACATGGCATAATGCGAACCCAATTGGTGGCGCCCATAGCTCAATTGGATAGAGCGTTGGTCTACGGAACCAAAGGTTGCAGGTTCAACTCCTGCTGGGCGCGCCACTGTGGCGCAGGAGGTTTGCATGAACATTGCCCAACTCATTGACCATACCCTGCTCAAACCCGACTCCACCCGCACCGATGTCGAACGCCTCTGCGCCGAAGCCCGGCAATTCGGTTTCTGCTCCGTCTGCGTCCACCCGATGTACGTCCATTTCGCCACCACCTTGCTCCAAGGCGCGCCCGTGAAGGTCTGCTCGGTCGCCGGCTTCCCGTTCGGCGCCAACCTCGCCACCACCAAAGCCGCCGAAACCCGCGCCGCCATCCGCGACGGCGCCCGCGAAGTGGACATGGTCCTCAACATCAGTGCCATGAAAAGCGGCGACTTCGATACCGTGCTGCGCGACCTCCAAGCCGTCGCCGAAGCCTGCCGGCAAGGCGGCGCCCTCAGCAAAGTCATCCTCGAAACTCATTACCTCACCGATGCCGAAAAAATACGCGCCTGCGAACTCGCCGTCGCAGCCGGCCTGAACTTCGTCAAAACCTCCACCGGCTTCACGGGTGGCGGTGCGACCGTCGAAGACGTCGCCTTGATGAGTCGGGTGGTCAAACCGAAGGGGCTCGGCGTCAAAGCCAGTGGCGGCATTCGCACATTGGCTGATGTCCATAAAATGCTTGCGGCCGGTGCCACGCGCATCGGCACCTCGGCTGGGGTGAAGATCATGCAAGAACTCGCCGGCGAAACCCCAGCACCTCCGGCCCGCAACGACTGACCCGCTGTCCTCCCCCTGCTCCTTTGCTCATAACCGGACGATCGTCCGGTTATTGATCAGACGGAAAACAAGGCGACTATAGCCATCGCGCCAAACGGGCGCGGTTCTTCGCGTAGAGATAAGCCAACACCAACAGCATCACTCCAAGAACCACCAAGGAGACAATCCGTTGCGGCGTGCCCAACCGACCCAAATCGTAAAACATCAACCGGCCCAAACTGAACGCCCACACTGCCAATCCCGCCAGCCGATAGGGCCGATGCCGCACCACAAACCCAAACGCCAACAACACAAAACCCAACTCCGCCCAACTGACAGTCAAAAATGCCTCTCCCACCAACCGCCGCAACCCAACCAACATCACCACCGCAATCATCCCGATCAACCATGCTTGCAAACGGTGCCGCACCAGCGCCGGCAGACTGGCCAGCCAAGCAACCACCCGTTCGCCAAACGTGAACAACAACCCCGCCCCCACCAAGTTGCTCCATGCCGCCCACGAATCCACCCATGTCCCACGCCCCGCAGTCAGATACCCGAACACGCCCCACCCCGTCACAATCAGCCCGTTCCACGCAAAAGTATTTTCCCGCAGCAACGTCGCCGCCCCAAACCACAGCAACGCCAACGCCGCATACGCCACCAATGCCAACGACGCCTCGCAATGTTCATGGACCAACCCAACAAACGCCAATGTCGTCAGCAACACATACGGCCACAAGGTCTGCGTCGCCAACGACGGCAACTCCCGCGCCCGTTGCCGACCCCATGCTACCACTCCAAACGCCAGGGTGACCGCCACCAACGCCAACGATTGATCCACCGGCCACGTCTGCCCAAACCAAAACTTCAGATGCGCCCAGACCAATGGCAGATGTGCCGCCCACACAATCTCCCGCGTCCGCAACCCGCCGCCGACCAACGCCAACACCACCGCCCCGCCAAGCAACGTCCACGGCACAAACGACGGTGCAAACCGCTCGTGTGCCGCATTCATGGCCAGCATCGTCGCCAACAACGCGAACACGGACGACGCCAACGCCGTCTCCGCACCGCCGGGCACGCGCCGACTCTCCATGCGCGCACACCCCAGCCCGGTGGCTGCCGCGAACCATACACTGGCAATCATCCGCTCATCCCAGCCCGGCAGGTCATCCCAAGCCACAACCGCCGCGACAAAAAAACCAGCCCGTGCCACCCACGCCACCCAACGCGATTGCATCTGTCGTGACAACCATACCAACAACAAACTTTCCATCGCCAACGCCGCCACCAAATGCGCGCCCTTGAAATAACCCACCACACCCACCGTCGCCACCGCCAGCCCTTGGATAAAATACGTGTCCAGCCCCGACCGATCGGGGCCGAACCGCTGATACGCCGCTGCCGCCGTAAGCAACAACGCGCCAGCAAAGTAAAACTGAAACTGCCATTGCGCGGCCGGGTGGGCATCGTGCATCAACAACGAAAACAACAAAAAGAAGAACGCATTGTTCAACGTGGCCAACCCGTTGCGCTCGGCCGATGACATCGCGTCCCGATTGACAATCAAGCCGCCGACCGCGAACAGCACCCAGTACAACACCAAAAACGACGCCCGCAACCCAAACTGCTCCGCGCTCAAGTAGCCTGAATCAAAAATCAGCCGCTCCAATTCCGACCAGTCGCTCACCTTCCACGCCCAAATCGCATAGGTCAGATACGTTGCCAACACCGCCCCGTAGGAAATCGGCACCCACCGATTGCGCGCCAGAAAATAGATTGCCGCCACCGCCCAAAAGGCATTCGCAGCCAGAGAGAACGTCGCCACCTTACTCACCAGCGACGTGTAGTACCCAAAAAACAACGCCAACCCCGCCAACGTCGGCGACTGTCGTTGCTGCGCCACGACCACAATCACCCCCCCCACCACCAACAACAGCACTAACGCCAGCCGGGGACTCTCGATCACGCGAAACTGCTCGACGTAATGCGCCGCATACGTCACGAAATACAACAACGCCAGCGCCCCGGCCTGTAACACCCGCGCCAACGCCGTCGTCTGTTTCTCCAACCACATCCCCGCCCCGCCCAACACAGCACACACCAGATAGCCCAAAGCCACCTTGTGCATCACACTCAACTTCGGCGCGTAATACGCCGCGAAAAACACCATCCCCGTCAACAACAACACCATCCCCACACGCGGCAACCAATAAGTTCCAAGCCGCACCTCAAAGGATTCCTTCTCGGTAACCGGCGACGGAGGGTTGGCAATAGATGGCGGCGCGATGATGACCGGCGGTGCCACCATGACCGGTGGCGCAACTGGTTCAGGAGCATCCGGTTCCCGTTGAGCCACCGGTTGCGGCTCGGCGACAACCTCGCCCTCCCGAAGAACCGGCGGCACGGCTTGCGTCGGACCCTGCAACCGGTTTTCCAACTCGTCCAACCGGCGCCGGATCTGACGGACTTCCTCACGCAACTGCTCCAACTCTTGCTCGTGGGCCATGACTGTGATTCATTCCTCGGCGTGACAGCCTATCAGGGATTCGTTCCACTGCCAAGCAATGAGAACCTGCGTGTCGTCTGGCCAACCCTGGGCCGAACATTCGCACGCACGCGCGCAAATCCCGATTACGGCAAACCCGGTTGGACACGCGACTGCGGCCGGCGATTTCATCGCGGCTGCGACATCGCGCCCCTCCACGTCACCCCGACCGGCCAACACACAACGGTGATGTTCACCGATTGCACAACCGGTCAGGAATACCCCAGCACTGAACCCACGTTCATCCCCCACGATGACGTGTTTTGTGTCTTCGACGGGAAGGTCATCGAAGCGGTCACGGACGAAATGGCATCAAACTACGGCCGACACGTGATCATCGAACACCACTGGCCGAACTGCGGCGAAAAGTTTTTCACCCTCTACGGACACCTCTCAGCAGTCGGAGTCACCCATCACCAACCACTCATCACCGGCCACCTTGTGGGCCGGATGGGCCAAACCTCCCGCAACGCCGATGCGCGCAATTGGATGTTGATCGCGCCGCACCTGCACTTCGAAGTCCGCAACGCCGACGGTCAGCCGTACGACCCGGTCGCGTTTCTCCACCGGTTTGCCCGTCACTCCACGGTGGACGGCAAATAATGTGTCTCCGCCGTCAACGCCAGGATTGCCAACGACGTCGTGTACAACCGGCCGCCTCGCCGTTCATCCACACGGTTGCTGTCCGCCGGCCAACCGCCATCCAACTCCTGTCGGGTCAACAATAACTGCTGGTCAAAACCTACCCGCGCCTGCGCGCAATAGTAAGCGGCATAATAGAAAAACTCGCTGTCGGCCTGCAACGGATGCTCCGCCAACCACCCCACGGCCCGCGCCACGGACGGATCAGCACCACAACCGGCCCAACGCAAACCCATAATTCCTGCCGCCGTGCGGGACTGATTCGGCAAGCCCCCTGGCTGATAACCAAATCCCCCGCGGGGATGCTCGCAACGCCGCACATAAGCGGCCGCCTGTTCCATGGCGACCGTCGGCACGCGAACACCGGCGGCGTTCGCCGCCCGCAATGCCGCGATCTGCCAGATGCTCACCGACAAATCACTGTCGGTCGAATCGGGATGATACCGCCAACCGCCAGCGTGAAACTCGCCTTTGGACACTGCCTGCGCTCGCAAAATCACCCCCACCGCATCCCGCAAAGCAATTTGCACCCGCGTCTGCCGTCGCGTCATCCCGGCCACTTCAGCCAGCGCCAACGTCGTCAACCCGTGCCCATACATCATCCCCCCCCCGGCCGTGAATGCACCTTCGGCGCCTTGTTGCATCAACAAACGGCGCACCCCGCGCTCCACCACATCGCCATACCGACCGCGTCCGGGGACTTCACCGGCGGACAACAACGCCAACACCGGCAATGCATTGAGTGCGACGTTCGTACTCCATGCCCCATCCGGTTGTTGCTGTGTCGCAAGCCAATGCAGACCGCGCTCCACCGGGGTCGCCGCCAAGCAGAGCGGGCCGACTGCCCCGATACTGAGCAGAAGAATCAAAACCGTGGGCATTTTCATCTGGCGCAGTCTAACACGCCATTGAACCGGTTCACAACGTTGGGCTGATATTCTTTACCTTCGGCCGGCCGCAGCGTGAGGAACGGCAACGCCATTGACGGATTCGGCCGGTTAACAAACCACGCCATCCCCCCTGCTCATAACCGGACGATCGTCCGGTTATAGATCAACGATCATGACGCCCTCAGTGCACGCGCGCGCTGCCGCGCTGCCTCAAGGAATTCTTCGTGTTTTTGCTGCACCGCCTCACCGCGGTATCCCGGCGGCCACAACACCCGCGGCAAACACGGATCCAACGCGAACGCCTGACGGTACGCTATCCACTCCATCCGCGACACGCGACCGAGATCCCAGAGACTCTTGGCCTTCGACACTGCCCCCAATCCACCGGCCGATTCTTCGAGATACCGGGCTTGGCGACGGTGGATCGTCTCAAAATCCCACGCCGCCGTCACCAATTCCGCTGGCGAACTCAGCAGCAAGCGGTCACCCTCAACGCCGACGAAACACTCCGGCACACCTTCTGTCCGCACCAATTCCCACAATAAGGCCTCCACGTTGTGTGGCCAGATCCACACGCTTTTCTGCAGTAATCCGAGTTTGCGCGCATGCAACGCGCGCCACAACAGAATCCGCTCCCTGCGCCGTGATTCCGGCAAATCATAGGTCACCAAGCGCCATTTCCCGTCCCAGGGGCGATGCCATTGCGCAGTGGGAGAGACGGCGCGGACTCGCTCAACAATTTCTGGACGTAACGCAAATCGGGACTCATCCGCCGCCACAGCCAGACACTGATCCTTCTCCAAACGCCGAAAAATCCGGTACGGATCGCGGCGGGAATCGAGGTTGCGAAAGCCCGCGAGAACCAGTCCGCAATCCCGCCGAGAAAACACGATGGCCAAGTCCACGATGAACTCGAGCAACTCGCCGTAGTCCACTTTCATGGACCCTCAGCCTACCATCTGCGCCCAAGGGAAGCAATCACGACCTTTGCTTATAACCGGACGATCGTCCGGTTATAGATTCAGGCGTCGAAGAAGGGTGCGCTGTGCTGGCGCGGTGAGGGCGGACGCTTGAAACGGGATCACTCCCAGCAGAGGGACTCCACATAACAGCGGCACTTCCCGCACGTTGGTACGCTCGGCAAGACCACGACGACCAGTCGTGTCGTTCAGGACAATGCCAGCGACTTTCAACCCGAAAGCATGGGCCTGCCGCACCGTGAGCAGGGTGTGGTTGATCGTGCCCAAGCCAAGCCGTGCGACAATCACCACCGGCAAGGCCAAATCTCGCGCCAGGTTCGCCATAAAGTAACCGCGCCGAATCGGCACGAGTAGGCCGCCGGCACCTTCGACAAGTACCGGATCGTAATCAGCAATCAGTGCTTGGTAGCTCGTCAACACCTTTCGCAAATCAATGCGCCGGTGTTCAAGCCGGGCGGCGACGTTTGGCGCAAGCGAGTGGCGCAGATAGACTGGGTTGATCAGGTTCAGCGGAACTTCGCGGTTCATCAGTTGCCAGTATTGCCGGGCATCCTCGCGGCCACCGGGGCCGCAGGCAATCGGCTTGAAGCCGGCCGCTTTGATTCCACGACGACGAAGTTCGGCCAGCAGCAGCGCAGTCACATAGGTCTTGCCCACGCCGGTATCGGTGCCGGTAATGAAGAAGTTCATAGGAGCGATAACGGGTCCACGTCCACGCTGATATTCACATCGGGCGGGGGCCGGGTTTGGTCAAGGACTCGGCGGATGGCTTCGGTCAGTTTCATAATTTGTTCGCTGCGAAGCATGATCTGGAAACGGTATTGGTTTTGGATACGGGCCAACGGGGCCGGCGTCGGTCCGCCCATGCGGACGGGCAGGTTCGCGGTTGCGCTGGCGAGTTTCTTGGCCAGGAGGTCGGCCACGAATTTTGCTTTCTCTTCGCTGCGGCTGCGGATGGTGAGCGCCACTAAGCGGGTGAAGGGGGGGTATCGGAGTTCTTCGCGGCATTCGATTTCCTGTTCGTAGAAGCCGAGGTAGTCGTGTTGCCGGGCAAACTGCAAGGCCGGGTGAAATGGGGTGAAACTCTGGACGACGACTTCGCCGGCCACATCGCCCCGACCGGCGCGCCCGGCGACTTGGACGAGGAGTTGAAAGGTGCGTTCAGCAGCGCGGAAATCCGGCAGGTGCAGCGCCATGTCGGCGTGAATGATGCCAACCAACGTGACGTTCGGGAAATGCAGCCCTTTGGCAATCATTTGGGTGCCGACGAGAATATCAATTTTGCCCACGCGGAAAGCGCTGAGGATTTCGCGGTAGAGCAATTTTTTGGTCATCATGTCGGAGTCCATCCGCTGCACTCGTGCTTGGGGGAACGCCTTTTGAATGGCGACCTCGACTTTTTCGGTCCCCATGCCGGAGTAACGGATAGCCGGATCGCGGCATTCGGGGCAGACCTTCGGCACGTGCGTCACATGGCCGCAAAGGTGACAGACCAATTGCTCCGCTTTACGGTGGTAGGTGAGAGTGACGGAACAATTCGGGCACCGCGCGACATAGCCGCATTTGGGGCAGAAACAATGCGTCGCGTAGCCGCGCCGGTTCAGGAAGAGAATCACCTGCTCGCTTTTGTCGAGCCGCGCCTGAATGGCGTCGCGCAGCCGGTAAGACATCACGTATAACCCTTTGGCGCGGATGATTTCCTTGCGCATGTCCACGACGCGCATCACGGGCATCTGGCGGTGGTCAATCCGTTGCGGCAGGGAAGCCAGGATGTATCGGCCGCGACGGGCGTTGTAGTAGGACTCCAACGACGGCGTGGCCGAACCGAGCACCACGGCAGCGTGTTCAAGTTTGCCGCGCATGACAGCCAGGTCGCGGGCGTTGTAGCGCGGGGCTTCCTCTTGTTTGTAGGAGTTCTCGTGTTCCTCGTCCACAACGATCAACCCCAACGCCCGCACTGGCGCAAAGACGGCAGAGCGCGCACCGATGACGATGTGTGATTCGCCGTTGTGAATCTTGTGCCATTGGTCGTGCCGCTCACCGGCGCTGAGATGACTATGAAGCACGGTGATTTGCTGGTGGGGGAAGCGGGCGCGGAAGCGTTCGACCGTTTGGGGCGTCAGTGAAATTTCGGGCACGAGCACGATGGAATCTTTCCCTTGCCGGAGCGTGTATTCGATGGCCTGCAAATAGATTTCAGTCTTGCCGCTGCCGGTCACGCCATGAAGCAGGATGGGAGCTTGGGGATGACGGATGGCGGATTGACAAAGTTCGAGTGCCTTCTGCTGGTCGGGCGTCAGCGGTAACGGCTCGGTGGGTAGAAAAACTTCGCCGCCGAACGGGTCGCGTTCTTCGATGTGTTCGACCAACTCCAACAGTCCTTTGTCGGCCATGCGTTTGATGGTGCCGGCATCGGTGTTGGCGGCGCGCGCGAGTTTGGCGGCGAACATGCCGCCCGTGTCGCGCAGGATTTGCAGGACTTGGGCTTGTTTGGGTGCGCGTTTCGGGGCGACAGCATCCTTGCGTGGCCTGGCGTAGAGTCGTTCCTGCCAACTGATTTTGGCTTTGCGGACGACTTCCGGCAAGGCGCATTTGACGCACAACTCGACCGGGCAACAGTAATACCGGCTCATCCACCGAGTCAGTTCGAGAATCGTGTCGCTGAGCAACGGTTTCTGGCCGACGACTTCAGCGATCTCCTTGAGCTTGGCGAACGCGGACGATTCGGCGAGGCCGACAACGTAGCCTTGGGTGACGGTCCGCCCAAACGGCACCCGCACCCGCGAGCCGACGCGAACCTGACCGGCCAACGTTGCCGGGATCCGGTAATCAAACTCCCGGTCAAGTGCGAGGTCCACGACCACTTTGGCAATGGTGTTGCTCACCGCCGGCATCTTAGCGGGCGCTGCAACGGATGCGAAGCGGGATTTCACATCGTCTATAACCGGACGATCGTCCGGTTATAGATCATGCACTGCGGATGCACAGCGTGGGAATCAGCGGAAATCGGGGTTGACGGCGGGGGGCTGGGTCTCGTAGTGTTCGCGCCTCAGTATGCGGTAACCCGATTAGAGAGGATAACAACATGATTGTCACAACTGCTCAACTGTTCAAACTGGCCTATGGCAGGTACGCCATCGGGGCCTACAACATCAATAACCTCGAACAGACCGTTGGTCTGTTCAAAGGCAACCTCGCCAGCAAAGCGCCGTTCATCATCCAGATCAGCAAAGGCGCGCGCAAGTATTCCGACAAGCGTTTCCTCGAAGGGATGATCCGCGCCGCCGAGGAGGTCTTTCCCGAAGCCGTGTTTGCCGTGCATCTCGACCACGGCGATGAAGAGACCTGTTACGACTGCATCAAGTCAGGCTTCTATAGCTCGGTGATGATTGACGCCAGTCATTACGAGTTTGAGCAAAATGTCGCCATCACCCAACGCGTGGTGGACGCCGCCCACGCCAAGGGTATTTCGGTGGAAGCCGAACTAGGTCAACTCGGTGGCGTTGAAGAAGATGTTGTTGGCTCAGTCAAACTCACCGACCCGGATCAGGCCGTGGAGTTTGTGAAACGCACCACCTGCGATTCCTTGGCGGTGGCGATCGGTACCAGCCACGGTGCGTTCAAGTTCAAGGCCGAACCCGGCAAGAAACTCGGACTTCACTTCGAGGTGGTTGAGAAGATCAAGGCGAAGTTGCCGGGTTTTCCGATGGTGTTGCACGGCAGCAGCAGTGTGCCGAAGAGCGAAGTGGATCGCATCAACGCCGCCGGTGGAAAGATTAAAGACTCATCGGGCGTACCCGAAGAGGATTTGGCCAAAGCTGGCAAGATGGGCGTCTGTAAGGTGAACATTGACACCGATGGGCGGCTGGTCTGGACGCGAGTGCATCGGGAATTCTTCCGCGACAAGCCCGACAAGTTCGACTTGCGCGACGTCGGCGTGATCTTCATGGAAGAATATGCAAAGATGATCGCGGGCAAGAATCAGATGCTCGGCAGCGCCGGTCACCTCGACGAAGTTCGCGCTGCTCTCAGCAAGAAGTAAAAAAGATTCACCCCACAGAGGTCCGGGAGTTGTTCCCGGACCTCTTTTTTCAGCGGGCACCGGCGGTCACGGTCAGTTCCACGGGCTGGCCTCCGCGGTGGATGGTGAAGCTCAGCCGTTCGCCCGCCCGATGAAAGAACATGGCATGGAGCACATCGGCCGTGGTTCGCACCTCGTGGTCGCCGATGCGCACAACCACATCGCCCTCACGAAACCCGGCCAGGGCTGCAGGCGCGTTCGTGGCCAGACCGGCAACAACCACTTGCCGGTCGGTATCACGGATTTGCAACCCAACCCAGGCATAGCGGACTTCGCCGAATTGCTTAAGATCCGCATAGATCCGCCGCAGTGCTTTGGCGGGGAGAATCGAGGATTGATCGTCACTGTGTCTGGCGACGGCCAACCCGACGAGTTCGCCGCGCGCATTCAGGACCGGCCCTCCCCCCTGCCCCGGTGCCAACCGGCAACTAGCCCGCAGATGCGTGGTCGGCAACGCGCGGCGGCCGCAATAGCTGTCGAAACCGGTCACAAACCCCACCATGGGGGCACTGGGCAAGTTGCGGGGAAAACCAATGACCACCACGAGCGCGCCGATTTGCAGTTCATCGGAGTCGCCAAACGACAAGGACGGAAACGAGCCGTCCACCTGCAACAGCGCGACATTGCTCACCGGGTCGCGGCCGAGGACGCGCGCGTTCACGCGCTGGCCGCCGGCATCAATCCAGCACAGGTCAGCCTCTTCGACCACGGAGGCCGCCGTGAGTAAATGGCCGGTGTCTTCGACAAAAAAACCCGTGCCCACCGCATGCAACGGACGCACGCGCACATCCGTGGGCTGGGGACAGCGTTCCGCGTGGACTTTGACCACCGCCGGGGCGGCCGTCTCGAAAAGCGACCGCACCTCGCGGTCCACCAGTTCGAGAGTGGAGGCAGCGCAGCCAGCACCGTACCCCAAAAGACAACCGCAGAACAGGAGCACGTTAAAACTGAACGTTCGGCCCATCATAACTGGCCGGGGTAATGGTCAAACGATCCAGCACATAGCGAGGAGAGCGTTCTCCGAGGCGAACGGCAGCCGGAGCGAAAACGGGCGCTGGCTCCGACACGGCCATCGCGGGGTTAGCAGGCACGGCCACGGTCAGTTGTGGTTGCGGAACGAAGCCGGTCACCGGCGCAACGGCCAGTACTTGGGCGGGCGCGTTGGTGACGGACGGCGTGCGCAGGACAACCGTGGCTGGGGCGGTCTGACGCCGTTGCCGGACGGTGAACGCGACGCCGGTGACGACGAACAAAGCCGCCACTCCCGCCAGCGCCAGTCGTGGGATTGGCCAGCCACCGGCCAACCATGCTGTCCATCCCTCCGCCAAGCGCTCACCCCAACTCGGCCGTTGGGTAATGGCAGCAAGGCGTTGATGAAACTCCGCCAAGAACTGCTCCGTCGCGTTTGGCGCGGGCTGTTCATAACGTTTGAGAGCGATCAAGCGCTGTACGCGTGCGGTCCGTTGGCTGAACACCCGGCAATCGGTGCACTCGGCAATGTGCTGGCGCATCTGGTCAGCCTGCGGCCCGGCGATGCGCCCATCGGCGAGGTCATCGAGCCAGCGTTGGACGGTTCGGCAATTCATTATTGTCCTCTAGACATAGTCACTGAGGAGTTTCTGCAACTGCTGCCGCGCATAAAACAGGCGCGAGCGCACGGTGCCCTCGGAACATCGCATGATCTTGGCGATGTCGGGATGAGTCATGCCCTGCACGTCGTGCAAGGTCACCACGAGGCGATGCGGTTCCGACAATTGCTGGAGTGCCTCGTTCAATCGCTGTTGCAACTCCCGCAGGCCCGCGGCACGACGCGGTGTGTCGTGGGACATCAGTTCCACAAAGTCCGGGTCGTGTTCGATGGCGCGGTCCGCATCGTCGAGGCTCGTCTGCCGGTCAGAGCGGCGGCGGTGGCGTTTAAGGAAATTGAGGGTGCGATTGATTGTGATCCGGTAGATCCAAGTGTAGAAGCTCGACTGCCCCTTGAAGCTGTGGAGGCTCCGGTACGCCTTGATAAACACGTCTTGCAAGAGGTCATTGGCGTCTTCGTGGCTGCCGGTCATGTGATAGACGGTGGCGTAAAGACGGGGATGGTAGCGCTCAATGAGCACGTCAAACGCCGCCATCTGCCCGCGTTGTGCCCGTGTCACCAACGCCTCGTCGTCTTCGTGGCGAAGGTCCGGTTCCATTTCCGTCGCCGGGGCCGGCGGGGTGAAGGTTGAGCGAATTTGGGCGACGAGTCGCATGGGGGGGACCTCTCAAGCTGCCGTCCCGGCAGCGATCAGTGCCCGGCTGCGGTCCGTGAGGTGATCGGCCAGCCGCGCCATGCTCTGCGAGAACCGGTTGGCCGGCAGCACCCGCAACTGTGTTTGGGCGCGGGCGACGTGGGTGGCGATTTGTTCGATGGCACCGGTCACCGCGCCGTTACCAGTAATCCACCGCACGACGCGCCGGCGCTGTTCTTCGTCGCCGTGCAGGATCAGCTCTCCCCACTCGGAGCGGTCGGCGGCTACGGCGTGTTCGAGCGCGAGCAGTGCGGGCAAGGTCAGTTTGCCTTTTTTCATGTCCGTTCCCAGTGATTTCCCGGCTTGTCGTTCCTGTCCCAGAATGTCCACACAATCGTCGTAAATCTGGTAAGCGATGCCGAGATTGATTCCAAACTCATCTGCTGCTTGGACAACGGCGGGAGGGGCACCGTTCAATAGCGCGCCCAATTCGCAACTGACCGCGAATAGCGCGCCGGTTTTCATGCGAATGATTTGGAGATAGTCAGCCACGGACAAGGCAAGGTCGAAACGGCGCTCGGTCTGCAGGATTTCGCCGGCGCACACCTGGTTCGTGGCCGCGCTGATGCGCCGACACACGTCATTAGTCTGATAACTCGCCGCCAACCCCAGCGCATGGGCAAACAGGCAGTCGCCGACCAGCACGCTGATTTCGTTGCCCCACCGTGACTGGCAGGTGGGTTGACCATGGCGCAGTTCCGCCTCGTCGAGCACGTCGTCGTGGACCAAGGTCGCCACGTGAATCAGTTCCACGATGACGCCGAGGATGATATGCTCGCGCTGGATCCCGCCTGTGGCACCGCCGGTGAGCAAGGCCAAACTGGGGCGCAACCGCTTGCCTGAGCCACTCAATGCATACCGGACATGCTCGCCGACGGACGGCACAAACTCCGCCGCCTGACGGGCCAACAACTCTTCCACCTCGGCCAGCGCCGGCGCGATTGGTTCCAACCATTGGAGCCAGTGGAGTGATTGCGGATTTGAATGCACGAGTTTATCAGCCGCCTTTGATGCTAATCTACGGGCCACAAAAAAGGGTGTCAATCTCGAAGCCCCGCCACAGGCTCGACAGCCGCCCGGCTCTTTGCTTCAATCAGCGCCCAAACCATGGTGCGATTTTTTCAATTGCCGATGGCGGCAGCCACGCTGGCGCTGATCCTCAGCGGTTGTTCATCCGCGCCCGAACAGCAAGCCGTCCGCCGCGCCGACCAGTTGTTGGCCGACAATGACCTGCGCGGGGCCGCGGCCGTTCTCGAACAGGCGCTCACCACCTGGCCACAGTCCGCGGAGCTGCGCCGCCGCGAAATCTTCGTCCTGCTGAAAGCCGATCAGCCCGACCGGGCTTTTGAAAAGTGGCAAGCTCAATCGGCCGATGATTCGGTCCTCCGTCTGGCGCTGCGCCACCACGACCCCGTCATCCGCGCCGGCGCTGCGCGGCTGATTGCGGAACACCATACGCCGCTCCCGTCCCGGGAATTGGTGCGAGCCTTGTCCGACTCTGCGGCCGCGGTCCGCCGCTATTGTGCTCGCGAACTGGGACGGCGGGGAGAAGCGATGTCGTTGCGGCCCTTGTTTCAATTGCTCCGCGACGATCATTGGCAGGTGCGCGCCGAAGCCGTTGCCGGCTTGACCCGGCTCGGCAATCCGCGCGCCACCGGCTGGCTCTTGTACCTGCTCGGCGACCCCGATGACTTTGTCCGTTACCAGGCGGAACTAGGATTGATCGCGTTGGCGCACGATTCCAACCGCGGGATCATGCGCAAATTCCTCCCCAGGCTCTCGCCTGCGCAACGCTTGGTCGTGGCCGCAGCCCTCGCGACGCTCGCGGAGCCGGACGCCGTGGAATTGCTCCGAAACGCTGCCGTTTCGGAAGAAGTCACGTTGCGCGCGCGCGCTGCCGAACTGATCGGGCGCGCCCAAGTCCGTGTCCTCGCCAACGAACTGGCCCGGCTACGCGACGACCCCGATCCCCAGGTCCGCATTCAAGCCAAACGCGCATGGGAGATGTGGGAAGGGCAGCGCCCACCGTGGCGGGAGTCGGGAACAAATTTACCGGCACCGGCGGATGCGCCGTTTTGAATGAGGGCGTATCGGATGGCGCCGGACTTATTTCGGCACATTGCCGGGATTGGGCGGCAACGTCTTGTTAAACTCAACAATCTTGTCCAATGCCGCGCGAAACTCTTCCAAACCGGTGGCAGGAATGACAATGGCATCGCGGCGGCCATTGACCTCTTCGGTGATTCGTAGGAACCGTCCGCGCGGATTTTCCTTCAGATCGAACGTGAAATTCTTTCGTTCGACACGGACGGTTTCGTTTTGCAGTTCGCTATCCACTTGGATTGGCGTTTCCGTAGCACAGCCCCAGCGGACTGGCAATCCAATTTATCTAAGGACATTCCCCGGTTTTTCTAGGAGGTGTTGAAAAGGTGGAGTGGGGCGGACACGGTGGCGGGGCGGGAGACGCGACACAGGACGCAGTTCATCCCCAGCCGCGACAGCAAGACTCGCAGTCCGTCGGCCAGCGCATCGTAATGAAACTCCGGCACACCGAAGAATCGCTTCGCCACCTTGGTCACCCGCGAGGTCAGCACCGCCAGCTTCCACGATTCCACCAACCACACCGCCGCACAGCACGCCGCCGCCACGACCAGCGCCGCCAGGTTGCGCAACCGCTCGTACGCCAACACGCGCAGGCCTTCCAACCGATAGCTTTGCTTGATGAACCGAAT
>CALBCO010000068.1 GCA_937927265.1 uncultured Verrucomicrobiae bacterium
GTCCGTCGCCCCATGCACATCCCGCACCACGGGAATCCACAACACCCCCGCCCCCGCAAACGCCGTCAACACAACCGCATCAAACACCAACACCCGGAAAAATGGTGGATGCAACAACATTGCCTTCCACGGTCGCCGTCCAGGCGGGCGACGTTCATCAGTCACTGGCACGTCTGGGATCCGCGACAAAAACCACAAGCTGGCAGCCCCACCCAGAAACGCTGCGCCAAACACTGCGCTGTACACCGCTGAAGGGCTATGCGGACCAAGTGTCGCCGCCGCCGCCAACATTGTCCCAAGCATGGCCAGCGCGCTGCTGGTCTGTTCCCGCGAAAAGTACCGGCCGCGAACTTCTTCGGGAATCAACTGCATGATCCACGGCAACCAACCGCACAACGAAATACCCCGCGAAACGTTGAACACAAACAGCAGAAAGAGCATCAACATCATTTTCGTGGCCGGTTCGACATGCGCCGGCGCCAGCGGCACCGCTGCCATGCCGAGAATCATGACGGTCCGCGCCCCCCACCCCCGCAACACAAACCGCCGGTATCCCACCCGCTCTACAAAGTCCGCCGCCGGGATTTGCAGCAACGCCGTCAATGGCGGCAACGCCACCACGATTCCTAGTACCGTCGCTGACGCGCCGAGCGATTTGAAATACAGCAGCATCGGCGCGCCGAGCGCCAGCGACCACGACATGGTATTGAAGACTTGGAACACATACGCGTTCCCAATCCCCTTCGGCAACACCGGTGACTCATCACTCATGGCGCGGGAAGATAGCAAGGAAGGCTGACCGGAGAAAGTCCGCTGACGGTGCTGATTCCCCCGCCGCCGCAGCAGGCTCCCCCGATGGGTGGCCAGAAAGAGTTCTTGGCCTCCTACGCGGCGTCTTTCGCTTGCTTCTTCCGGATCAGTGGCTCGCTCTGGCCGGTCACGACGGCGCGGTTGATCGTCACCTCGGCAATGTCGTCGCGGCTCGGCACCTCGTACATTAGATCGAGCATCAGCTTTTCCAAGATGGACCGCAACGCGCGCGCCCCGGTGCCCTTCTTTAGCGCGGCTTCGGCGAGAGCCTGCAAGGCGTCCTGGGTGAAGTTGAGATTCACCCCTTCCATCGCGAACAGTTTGCCATATTGCTTGAGCATCGCGTTCTTGGTTTCAGTCAGAATCGCGATCAACTCCGGCTCCGTCAACTCCGCCAGCACCGACACCACCGGCACGCGCCCGATGAATTCAGGAATCATTCCGAATTGGAGCAAATCTTCCGGCTCGACCTGTTCGAGCAACGACACTCGTTGTGAGGGCGTCAGATCGTTGCCGGCCTGCCCAAAGCCCAACGTATGCCGGCCCAGACGTCGGGAAATCATCTTGTCCAACCCAATGAACGCGCCGCCACAAATGAACAAAATGTGTTCGGTGTTGACCTGAATGTATTCCTGTTGCGGATGTTTTCGCCCTCCTTGAGGCGGCACGCTGCACACCGTGCCTTCAAGGATTTTGAGCAGCGCTTGTTGCACCCCTTCACCGGACACGTCCCGAGTGATGCTCGCCGAATCGGACTTGCGCCCAATTTTGTCAATCTCATCAAGATAAACAATGCCCATCTCGGCACGTTTGACATCGTAATCGGCCGCTTGCAACAAACGCAGCACGATGTTCTCCACATCCTCGCCCACGTACCCGGCCTCGGTTAGTGTCGTTGCATCCGCAATGGCAAACGGCACGTTCAAGGCCCGCGCTAATGACCGGGCCAACAACGTCTTGCCCGAGCCAGTCGGACCGATGAGCAGAATGTTACTTTTTTCAACCTCCACGTCCCGGTGACCTTCGACGGGCACCCGCTGCAATCGCTTGTAGTGGTTGTGCACCGCTACAGCGATGGTTTTCTTCGCGTGATCCTGCCCGACAACATATTGATCCAGTTGCGCCTTGATGGCGGCCGGTTTGGGGATCGTCAACGGGACACTGCCTCCCCGTTTGGTCAGTGTGGGCGTGACGCCGAGTTCCTTGTCGAGGATGCCTTGGCAAACGTTGATGCAGTTGTCACAGATAAACACCCCCGGGCCGGCGATGAGTTTGCGCACCTCGCCATGACTCTTCCCACAAAAACTGCACATCGTGAGGTTGGTCGGTCGTGACATACAACACTCAACTCGCCTTCTTCTCCACTTCGCGCCGGGATTTGACAACTTCGTCCACCAGCCCGTAATCGCGCGCCTCGGCCGCCGACATGAAGAAATCCCGGTCCGTGTCCTTGGCAATCGCTTCAACGTTCTTGCCCGTATGCAGCGCGAGGATTTCGTTGATCCGATCACGCATCCGCAAAATTTCCTTGGCTTGAATGCTGATGTCCGATGCCTGCCCCTGCACGCCGCCCCACGGTTGGTGAATCATGATCCGGGCATTGGGCAAGGCGTACCGCTTGCCTTTCGTGCCCGCGGCAAGCAGGACCGCACCCATGCTGGCCGCTTGGCCGACGCAATAGGTGTTCACGTCGCATTTCACAAACTGGAGCGTGTCATAAATCGCCAAGCCGGCGGTGACAGAGCCGCCGGGAGAGTTGATGTAGAGGTTGATGTCCTTGCTCGGATCCTCTGATTGGAGAAACAACAACTGGGCGACGATGATGTTCGCCACGTTATCGTCAACCGGCGTGCCAATGAAAACTATCCGATCTTTGAGCAACCGCGAATAAATATCATACGCCCGTTCGCCGCGACCGGTTTGTTCGACCACCATCGGAATCAAAATTTGTCCGCGTTCCATGTTTCTGTACCCCTTCCAAGCAATTACTTTGCCGTTTCCACATTCGCTTGGGCGACCAGAAAATCCAGCGTCTTGGTCACCCGAACCTGTTCTGCGACTTCCTCCAGTCCGTCTTGTTCCACTAATTGCGCCCGCAACCGTTGCGGCGTCACTCCGTGACGTTGCGCCATCTGAGCAATGCGCTCGTTGATTTCGCGTTCCTCCACTTTGATGCCTTCCTGCTCGGCAATCGCGTCAAGGATGAACGATACCCGCAACCGATCCTTGGCGCTGGCGACGGCTTGGCCAAAAATCTCCTCTTTCTGATCCTCCAACTGCTGTTTCGTCACCCCCCGAAGCGAGTTCTCCCGAACCACGTCATAAATAATACTGCGCGTCTCCTGTTGCACCAGCGATTCGGGGAGGTCAAAACTCACCTTCGCCAGCAACTGATCCAAGATCTGCCGTCGCACTTCACTATTCGCTTCGGTCTCGCGTTTCCTGAGCAACTGCTGGCGGATTTCCTCCCGCAACTTCACCAAGGATTCCATGCCAACCTTCTTGGCAAATGCGTCATTCGCCTCCGGCAGGTTCTTCTCTTTGAGGCCGGTCACCGTGACGAAATACGTCGCCCTCTTGCCAGCCAACGTCTTTTCCGGAAAGTCGGCTGGAATATCCACCAACACCTGACGCTGTTCTCCAACTCGGGCACCGAGTAATTGGTCGCAGAATCTAGGAAGGAACGAGTCGGGACCAATCAACATCCAGAATCCCTTGTTCTCCCCCAGCACCTTCGCCTCCGGTGCAAGTTCGCTGATCGGTTTACCATCCACAATTCCCGTATAGTCGAGCACCGCAAAATCGTTTATCTGCACCCCGCGCCCGATCACATCCACAAACTCCGCCTGCTGATCGCGCAACGAGTCCAGCATCTCGTTCACATCCTCATCAGTCACCGGCTGCTCGTGCCGTTTGACGGGTAATCCTTTGTAGTCTGGCAAGGTGAAGTCCGGCGCCACGTCCACCTCCGCTGTGAACGTCAGGGGCTGACCGCGCTGGCAGTGCAGCGCCCGCACCTGCGGGTTGCCAACCGCGCGCAATTGGTTTTCGGCCAACGCCTCGCGGTAACTCTCTGGCACAAGCCGCCGCTGCAATTCCTCGTCTATCTCCTTGGCAAACCGTCGCTCGATCACCGGCTCCGGCGCATGGCCGGGTCGAAAACCCGGTATCCGCGCTTCCTTCCCGAACTCCCGGACCAGTTCGGCCCGCATGCCTTCCACCCGTTCAGCCGGCACCTCAATCCGCAAGGATTTACGGCAGGATCCAATCGTTTCAATTGTCACTGGCATAATTCAGTCATCCTCTCTCTGCGATGGCCGTCCACCCTAGAGAATGCGCCCACCCCCGTCAAGCGCCGTCTCAATTTTGTAAGCCGCAAAACATTTTTTGTCGCACTCTTGCGGTTCCAACGCCTGATTGACCACGATTGGAGCGGTGGCACCGCGCCTGCTACCTAGATACTCACCCTCATACCACACCATACCCCGTCGGTGCCTCTCCTCACCGACGACTGAGAGGTCGAGACCCCAAAATCTCGGCCTCTCAAATTTTTTGCCGACGGCGCGCGTCCAGCGCGATGCCACCCTTTTGTGCCATCTGCTTGATGCAGACCGGCGCCCGCACCAGCAGTTTGCGAATCCCCCTCTGGTCACGGTAACGGCTGGCGACCCAACTCATGCCCGCTCCGCAATGCACCTGTTGGCGCAGGCTGCACCCTCAACTGTTCGATCTGCTGGAACAACTCATCCATGTTGGTCTCGTCGTACAAACCAACGATGCCATGCACCCTGCCTCCTGTGATTTTGCGCTGAATATTGGCGATGTGTTTTTTGTCGCGGTCGAGGGACAACAAGAAAAACCATGACTGGGGATATAACCCGCGCAAGGCCAGTGCCTCCAAATCAGCTTGTTTGTACCGTTCCCGCAGGCTGGTCTTGGGACTGAGCACGACTGGGCCGCGTTCCTTCGTGAAAAACATCACATCATAGAAATTGTTCGGCAACTCTTGGAACTCAGCCTGCCAATACAACGGTCGCTTCCCGCGTTCCAGAAGTGCCACGAGCAAACTGTACTCCATCGCTGTCCCAGCCAAATTAGCAATAGATTGCGGCGACTTCCCTGCCGTGGCCGCGTGCGCCCGCAATCGCCGGTCGGTCTCCGCCACGAAATACCCCACGCCTCGGTTGAGGTCCTCCAACTTCACGACCGCATGGTAAAATTGCGTGACCGTTTTGCGGTTGTCTTTTTCAATCCCCCACCGAATCAATACGGGTGCCGGCTCCGCGGCGAAAGCGGCTTCCACCATCAACATTAGAGCCAAGGGCAGTATCCACCACCGTCGCATGTTCATTCCCCTTATTCTCACGCGAGATACCGTTTCTCGGCCACCCACAGACTGCCCTGCCGCTACCTGTTACCCACCACGCCTGCCGTCTATGGATGGTGGCTATATCTGTTGCCGGTACCACGCAACGGTCCGCTCGATTCCCTGCGGGAAGGTGACACGGGGTTCCCACCGCAACAGGCGGCGTGCCTTGGCGATGTCAGCTTGACTGTGCAGCACATCCCCAGCCCGTCGTGGGGCAAATTTTGGTTCGATCGTCTTGCCAAGAATCCTGTTGATCGTCGCAATTAGATCCAGCAGGGAAATCCGGTCACCGCCAGCCACATTGAATGCTTCCCCCACAGCATCCTGCGGTGCGACACAAGCAGCAAGGTTCGCCTCGATCACATTTTGAACATGCGTGAAATCCCGCGATTGGGTGCCGTCACCGAACACCGTTGGTGGTTCATCCCGCAAGATGGCCGTGATGAATCGCGGAATCACCGCGGCGTATTGCGATTGCGGGTCCTGACGCGGTCCAAACACGTTGAAATACCGCAATGCCACCGTTTCCAAGCCGTACAATTGCCAGAAAATCCGGCAGTAGTGTTCGCCGGTAAGTTTGTGCGCGGCATAGGGCGAGAGAGGCGAAGGCATCAGCCCCTCCTGTTTCGGCAATGTCGGTGTGTCGCCGTACACACTCGATGAGGAACTGAATACTACGCGCCGGCATTTCGCATCACGCGCTGCCACGAGCACGTTGAGAGTACCGGTCACGTTGATCTCGTGCGAGACCAGCGGGTCATCCACGGAGCGGGGCACGCTCGGCAACGCCCCAAGATGAAGCACGTACTGCACACCAACACACGCGCGCCGGCAATCCGCCAGGTTCCGCAGGTCGCCCTCGATCAGTTCCACCCCTGCCGGCACGTTGCCGCGTTTTCCCGTCAGGAAGTTGTCCAAGATCCGCACCCGCTTGCCGTTTTTCACCAGATGTTCGGCAATGTTCGAACCGATGAACCCTGCCCCGCCTGTCACCAGATACTCATCCATCATATCGCACTGTCCATTCATAACGGCCCGCGCTGACGCGCCGCGGGTTCTTCTCGCCCGGCAATTGCACGGTGGCCCTTGTATTGGGCGGCACCGTCACGGCGAGTCGGAACTTGCCGCCTTTGATTACCCACGCGCTCTCAACGTTGCCGTGCAACGTTCGCAACCGCGCCCGTACCCGCGTCAATCCGCCGCCCGGTTGCGGGGCGATACGGATTTCCTTGTAGCCAGGCGCGCCGATCTCAATTCCTGCCACGCGGGAATACAACCACTCGCCAATGGCGCCGTAGGCGTAGTGATTGAAGGAATTCATTGCTACGTCTTGGAATCCCTTGTCATGCGTCCACCCATCCCAACGTTCCCAGATGGTGGTTGCGCCCTGTGTTACCGCATAGAGCCACGAAGGCCAGTTCGTCTGGAACAACAACCGGTACGCCACATCCAAACGACCATTGTCGGAAAGGACATACGGCAAGTACGCCGTGCCGACAAATCCTGTCGAAAGCCGGTGGCCACGTTTTTCAATGTCGCGCACTAACTCGCGTATTGCAACGGACCGCGCCCGTTCCGGTAACAAATCAAATCGAAGCGCCAGGACGTAAGCTGTCTGCGTCCCACTAGCTACAAGCCCTTTCGCCGTCACATATCGCTTTTGGAACGCACGCCGAATCTGTCTCCATAATCGTTTATATCGCACCACGTCATCTTGTTTGCCAAGTACCCCAGCGATCTCTGTCAGCAATTGCACGCTGTAGGCAAAGAACGCTGTGGCAATCAAAACTTTGGGCGTCCGCCCCGTCCAGTTGTTGCCGCCATCCTGCGCGAGCCAATCGCCAAACCCGCCCCACGTGTCGCGGTCGGGATGTGCGCGGATGAAATCCGGGGACTGTTTCCGCAAACACTCCACAAACCGCCACAACGATTCGTAGTGCTGCGCCAACAACTGCCGATCAGCATAACAGCGGTAGATCGTCCACGGACAAATCAACAACGCATCCGACCACACGGGACTGATGCCGTGCCCGAGCACATTGGGAGCAACGAACGGAACATCGCCATTGGGCAACTGTGCATCCGCCAGATCGGTTTGCCATTTGGTGAAAAAGCCGGCCACGTTGAAGTTGAATGTCCCGGTGCGGATGAACACCTGCGCGTCGCCCGTCCAACCAAGCCGCTCGTCGCGTTGCGGGCAATCGGTCGGTACTTCTAAATAATTGCCGCGCTGTCCCCACTGGATATTATGTTGGAGTTGATTGATCAATTTGTCTGAACACTCGAACTCGCCGGTCGGTTCCATATCCGAGTGCAACACCAGCCCTGTCATGGCATCTGACAACGGTTCCCACTTCTCCCGGCACGCGACCTCCACATACCGAAACCCGTGAAAGGTGAACTGCGGCTCGTACACCGCCAAGCCATCTTTGCCGGTGGTGAAATAATCCGTGGCTCGCGCCGACCTCAGGTTGGCGGTGTAAAGGCTGCCATCCTTATCGAGTACCTCTGCATGCCGCAGCCGGAACGTCACGCCCGGTTTCGCCCGCACCTTCAACCGCACCCGGCCGACCATGTTCTGGCCGAGATCAAAAATCCAACCGTGCCACCCCCACGACAATCCCTTGGCCGCGACCGGCTTGCCGACTGGCTTCAACTCCTGCGTCACCCGCACGGGCGGCCCGAGCCGGGCCACCAGCGCCGCGCCGGTGTCCGGGAACTTCACCACCGGCCACCACGCCGCGTCGTCGTAGCGCGCCGTGTTCCAGCCCGGCAACTCACGTCGCTCGTCGTAGCTCTCGCCCATAATCAGGTCCGACTCCAAAATCGGTCCCGCCGCGGTTTTCCAACTAACATCGGTCGCCAACACCACTTCGTCATTGACGACCAACTGTGCCAGCAGCTTGGGCCGGTCACCGTAGCGTTGCCGGTCATCGGCGGCGATATGCCCGCAATACCAACCATCGCCGAGAATCGCCCCCGCGCAATTCTGGCCGGCCCGCAACAAGCCGGTCACATCATAGACATCGTACTGAACACGCTTGTGGTAATCGGTCCAACCGGGGCGAAAGACATCGCGCCCGACTCGTTGACCATTCAAATAGAACTCATATAACCCCAATGCCGTCACATACAGCCGCGCCGACTTGAGGGGAGTCTGCAGCATGAATGTCTTCCGTAAAAGGGGGCATGGACATGTCGTCCGCGGCCCGCCGACCAAGGGCGATCCGATCCATTGCCCCACCCACTCTGTCCGGTCCAGCAATCCCATCTCGAATGTCGCCCATTCACTCCACGGCGACGCTTGACCCGCCGCGTCCCAGGATCGAACCTTCCAGTGCACGACTTGCCGTGATTG
>CALBCO010000069.1 GCA_937927265.1 uncultured Verrucomicrobiae bacterium
GACTCATCTCTCATGATGACCGGCCCGCTGAGAAACCGTTCACCCAAAAGTGAAACTTTCAACGCCGCGCTCATGATTCAGGATTGAGGAGCACTGGGGACCAGCAATACGCGTCTTGCTTTTTTGAGGTGAACCCACTAAACTGTGCCTGCTATGAATAAAACTGTAATTCTCGGTTTGGTCGCGCTATGGGCGGTTGGCTGCGCGACCACTTCCCCCAAGCCTTCCACGGCAAAGAAGTCATCCCCACCCGCCGTCAAAACGGGAACCACCGCCTCCAAGAAGACTGTAACGACCGCGAAGCCAACCGCAGTTGCGCAGCGGTCAACGACGGCCACGGTGGAGGAAATGAAACCCGCGTCGCCGCCCAAACCCGCGGTCGTTGAGAAAGAAATAACAACACCGAAGAAGGAAACAGTGGTGGCCAAGAAGACAACCACCACGCCCCAGAAACAACCGGTCGTCGCCAAGCAACCGACTGCGGCGCCAAAGAAAGAACAGGTTCTGGTGAAGAAAGAGACTTCAGCGCCAAAGAAGGAGGTGGCGGGAGCCAAGAAACCGGCGACTGCCCCCGCTCCGAGGGTGGCGCTGCCGGCGCGCAAATTGACTACAGATGACATCATCACACTCACCAGGAATGGCGCCACCGATCAGCAAATCATTCAGCATATTGACCGAACGCGCTCCGTGTTCCAATTGAAGATGGCGGACTTGGAATCGCTGCGGGCGGCCGGCGTGAGTGATCCGGTAATCACGCACATGCTGGATACCTACACGCGGGCGTTGCTCCGCGAAAAACCGGCCCCGCTTCCCGCCGAAGTCGGTGGCGACACGTACGACTACGGCTACCAATATCCGTTCGGGGTCTTATATGACGCTCCGGAACGCCGCTGGTGATTGCCTCATGTCGAGCGCACGCGCGGAACCGAAAAGCGAATTTGGGGTGTGGGCGGTTTAACCGTAGCACATGGGCATTACCCCGTTACGTATTGGCGTGCTTGGCTCCGGCAGCGGAACCAATTGCGAGGCCATTCTGCAAGCCTGCGAGCGGCGTGAACTCCCCGCCGAAGTGGCCATCGTCATCAGCGACGTGGCGGACGCACCCATTTTGGAGCGGGCGCGGCGGCGCGGAATCCGCGCGAAGTTCATCGGACCGAGCCAATTCAAAACCAAACTCGAACCTGAGTTAGAACAGCGCGTGGTAAATTGGTTGCAGGAAGCGCGGGTGGGGGTGGTCGCCTTGGCCGGCTACATGCGGGTGGTCAAAACACCCCTGTTGGATGCGTTTAGGGGACGAATGTTGAACATTCATCCGTCGTTGTTGCCATCGTTTCCAGGGTTGCGCGCATGGGAACAAGCGCTGGCCTATGGGGTCAAAGTGACCGGCTGCACCGTTCATTTTGTGGACGCAGGCGTGGATGCCGGCCCGATCATCCTCCAAGAGGCGGTGCCCGTCCAAGAAGACGACACGCCCGCAACGTTGCATCAACGGATCCACGAGGTGGAATACCAATTATACCCGGCAGCCCTCCGGCTGTTCGCCGAAGGCCGATTGCAAATCGAAGGAAGGAAAGTCAAAATCACGTCATCATGACTTCACTCAAAACAAAAACGTTGCGGTTTGGAGTGCCGAAGGGCAGCCTACAAGAATCCACCTTTGCCCTGCTGGCCAAGGCCGGCTGGAAAATCACGAATAGCAGTCGCAGCTACGTGCCGCGCACCGATGATCCAGAATTAGAACTGCGCCTGATCCGCGCCCAGGAAATCAGCCGTTATGTTGAGCACGGTTACCTCGACGTCGGACTGACCGGCGCCGACTGGATCGCCGAAAACGCCAGTGACGTGCACGTCATTACCGAAATCGCCTACAGCAAACAAACGACCAACCCCGCGCGCTGGGTGCTGGCTGTCCCGAACGATTCCCCCATCAAGTCCATCAAGGATTTGCAGGGCAAACGCATCGCGACCGAGTTGGTCGGCCTGACACGCCGCTGGCTGGAGCAGCACAGTGTCGAAGCCACAGTTGAGTTTTCCTGGGGCGCTACCGAGGTGAAAGCGCCGGAATTGGTGGATGCCATCGTGGACATCACGGAGACCGGCTCGTCGCTGCGCGCCAACAACCTGCGCATTGTGGACACTCTGGTCGCCAGTTTTCCCCAGTTGATTGCCAACCGTCAATCGTGGCAGGATGCCTGGAAACGCCAGAAGATGGAAACGATGGCGCTGATGTTGAAAGGCGCGCTGGCTGCCGAGGAAAAAGTCGGCCTGAAAATGAATGTCGCGCGCGCCCAATTGGATACTCTGCTCCGGCAATTACCGGCCCTGCGCAATCCGACCATTTCGCCACTGGCCCAGTCCGATTGGGTGGCAGTGGAAACCGTCATTGATGAACGCGTCGTCCGCGAAATCATTCCGCAGTTGAAGGCGGCCGGCGCGGAAGGCATCATCGAATATCCGTTGAACAAAGTCATTTACTAACCAAAGGAGACCAGATGGGCTCACTGAAGAAACGCCGCAAAGCCAAGATCAGCCGTCACAAACGCCGCAAACGCTTGAAAGCGATGCGCCACAAGAAGCGCAATCGCTAAGCGCGGCTACTCATGAACCAGTCTCACAGGCAGGCGTGGCGGACCGCTGCCATGCTGGTGTTGGTGCTTGCCTTCATCGCGGCCTGCGCCCACCCCGAATCCGCACGGGCACCTCGCGCCGAACCCACGGAGACGCGCGCCGCCAACGGTGTCCCGTCGGCAACGGCGTTGGCCAATTACGCCACCGGGGTCAGCGTGGAACTGAACGAGGGGATGGCGGAGGCCCTCTACTATTACCGTCGGGCGTTGGAGCTCGATTCCCAGAACATCGCTTTAACCGGCCGCCTGGCGCAATGGCACCTGAACCGAAAAGAGTTCGCAGAAGCCGCGGCGTTGTTGGAGCGGTCGCGGCAGGCCAATCCTCTAGCCCCAGAACCATGGTTCTGGCTTGGGATTGTGCACCGCGCCAACGAACAGCCCGCCGAAGCCTTGCACGCCTTCCAACAAGCCCTCCAACTCGCTCCTACCCACCTCGAAGCTCTTCAGGGACTCCTCGACCTCCAACTGCAGCAAGACGACACCACCAATCTGGTCAAGACATTGGACCGAGCGTGGGAACAGGAGTCTTCCGACCCCCGCTATTGGATGCGTCTGGGCGAATTGCACGGCTTGGTGCTGCGACAGAAACCCTCTCTTCATGGTGTTCTCCATGCAGATCGGATCAAACAAGCTTATGAAAAAGCCCGGGCGTTGGCGCCGCAGGATCCAGACTTACTCTTGCGGTTAGCAGACCTTACGGCTGCGAACGACAACATCGCCGAAGCCACCGCACTCTACGAACAGCTTTTCGAGTTGCGTCCGAGCTTGACAGCCGTGCGCGAAAAACTGGCCCTCGCTTATCTTCGGGTCGGCCAACGCGAGAAATCCGCCGCACTGCTCGAAGAAATTCTCAAACGCGAACCATTGCGGTTTGAAATCTACAATCTCCTCGGCGAGGTCTACGACGAGTTGGACCAAGATGAACGCGCCATCCGGAATTACCAGCAGTCGCTCCTGATCAACCCCAACCAACTCGCACCTTATCTACGGATTTTCCTGCTTCAGATGAAACTCAAACAGACTGAGGACGCTCTCGCCACCCTCACGACTGCTGCCAAAAATTTCCCCACTGTCTATGTCATCCCCTTCTATCAGGGCATCTACCACGCCGAGAAAAAAGACTACGCGAAGGCACTCACCTATTTCCGCGACGCCGAGACCCTCGCCACCGAGGCGACCGATGACATCAAGCTCGATAGCGCCTTCTACTTCCACTACGCCGCCGCCTGTGAACGCGCCGGCCATCCCGACCAAGCCGTGCCGCTGTTCCGCAAAGCCATCGCCCTCGATCCCAACAACCATCAAGCCCTCAACTGGCTCGGCTACATGTGGGCCGACCAAGGTGAAAACCTCGCTGAAGCCCGCCAACTCATCGAACGCGCCGTTGCATTGTCCCCTGACAACGGAGCCTACCTCGACAGTCTTGGCTGGGTGCTCTTCAAACAGGGACACGCCCCAGAGGCGTTGTCGCACTTGCGGCGGGCCGCTGAGTTGGAAAAGGACGATGCCACCGTCCTCGATCATCTAGCCGCTGTCCTGCTTCACCTCGGTCAACGCGAGGAAGCGGTCAGAGTGCTGCATCGAGCGGCTGAACTTGCTCCCAACAATCGGGATATCGCCATCAAGCTGGAACAGTTGACCGCTACGCCAGTCGCGCCGTAAATCACGCGGCCGGCGACCCGACCAGCCCCGCCACGGCTGCAAGGGCCTCCCGGAGTTTCTCCGGCTGCTTGCCCCCCGCAGTCGCAATCTCCGGTCTGCCACCCCCGCCCCCACCGCAAATCTTCGCCACGGCGCCGACAATCTTGCCAGCTTGGTGACCCGCCTTCACGAGATCGGGGGTCACATAACAAATGAGTGACACCTTCCCGTTGCTCACGCCGCCGAGCACCACAACACCGCTCCGCAGCTTTGGCTTCAACGCCT
The DNA here is from genome assembly GCA_937927265.1 of uncultured Verrucomicrobiae bacterium. Taxonomy (GTDB): domain Bacteria; phylum Verrucomicrobiota; class Verrucomicrobiia; order Palsa-1439; family Palsa-1439; genus CALBCO01. Next base: position 4,554 of record CALBCO010000069.1, read on the forward strand.
CCACCACTGCTCGCAGCAGATCCGCATCGGCACCGGGTATTTCGGCAACCAGCGGCGCGCCGGGTAGTCGCGCCCTGCCGCACAACTCGTCGGCTATCGCGGGCGCTTGGGCCGCCAGCTCCGCCTGCCGTTGTTTCGCGCGTTGTTTCTCCAACTCAAACGCTTGCTGCCGCTCCATCTCCGCCCGTGCCGCCGCCTGCTGTTGCGCGATGTAGTCCACCGCGAATTGACCACAGACGGCTTCGACGCGCCGGATACCGGCCGCAATGGCGGATTCTTTGACAATCTTAAACACCCCAATCTCCCCGGTATTCTTCACATGGCAGCCGCCGCATAGCTCCATCGAGAACCCATCGAACTGCCCCGCGTGACCGCCCACTTGGAGCACTCGCACCATCGCGCCATACTTCTCGCCGAAAAATTGCTGAATACGCGGGTTATTTCGCACCTCACTGAACGGCACTTCCACCCAGAAGACCGGTTCGTTAGCTTTGATCCGCTCGTTGACCCGCCGCTCGATCTCGGCCAACTGTGCGTCGGTGAGTTTGACAGGCGCGTTGAAGTCAAACCGTAACCGGTCCGGTGCAACCAATGACCCGCGCTGCCGGGCGTCCGGCCCAACGACTTCCCGCAACGCCCAGTGAAACAAATGCGTGGCCGTATGGTGGCGTTGCACGTTGGCTCGCCGCTCCGCATCCACCGCCACCCGCACCACCTCGCCCACTTCGGGCGCGCGTCCGCTGGCGAGCTTCGCCCGATGCACCACCAACTCGCCTTGTTTCTGCGTGTCGAGAACCCGCAATTCGCCAATCCGGCCGGTATCGCCGACCTGACCTCCCATCTCTGCGTAAAACGGAGTCCGGTCGAGGATGATATTGATCTCCTCTTCCCCCGGTAACACCACTTCCACCACGGCCTCCGCTTCGAGGTTGTCGTAGCCGATGAACTGGGTCGGTTTGACCTGCACTCCTTCGGTGGCGACGGTGACGACGGCTTTCTTCCTGGCGTGATCCTCTCGGGCGCGCTGGCGTTGTTCTTCCATCAACCGCTCCACACCGGCTTCATCCACGGTCAACCCGCGCTCCCGCGCCATCAACTCAGTCAGGTCGAGCGGAAATCCATAGGTGTCGTAAAGCTTAAACGCCTCGGCAACCGGGAACACCGTCGTGCCCTTCAGCCCCGCTGCCACTTCCTCGAACAACTCAATCCCCCGGTCAAGGGTGCGATTAAAACTTTCCTCCTCCGCCCGCAGGGTCGCTTCGATCCGGTCGCGGTTGCGGCGCAATTCGGGGAACACACCGCCAAAATGCTCCACCACCACGTCCACAAGCTTGTAGAAGAACGGCTCGTGGATACCAAGGTTCCGCCCATAGCGGACCGCCCGGCGCAGAATGCGGCGCAGCACGTACCCGCGGCCTTCGTTCGACGGCGCAATCCCGTCGCCCACCGCGAAACTCAGGCAGCGGATGTGATCGGCAATCACCCGAAAAGCAATGTCGGTCGGGTTCTCCAGCGCGCTGGTGTATTTTTTCTTTGCCAGTCGCTCCACTTCGCGAAAGATCGGCGCAAATACATCGGTCTCATAGTTGGAGATGCGATGAGAAAAATTCTGGAAATGGTCGGTGCACTGGATGATCGAGCAGACCCGCTCGAATCCCATGCCCGTATCCACATGCCGCGACGGCAAAAGACTCAGGCGGCCATCGGGATGGGCGTTGTACTGAATGAAGACCAGATTCCAAATCTCGATGCACTGCGGCGAGCCGGCATTGACCAGTTTCGCCCCGCCGCTGCCATCAGGGGTCAGATCCACATGCACTTCGCTGCACGGCCCGCACGGCCCGGTCTCGCCCATCATCCAGAAATTGTCTTTGCGGGTGCCGGGCACAACGCGGCTGGGCGGCAGATAATTCAACCACAACTCCCGCGCCTCGGTGTCAGCGGCAATTTTGTCATCCCCGCCAAAATAAGTCGCATACAATCGCTCCGGCGGGAAGCCCCAGCGTTTCACAAGAAGCTCCCACGCCCAGTCAATCGCCTCGCGTTTGAAATAGTTGCCGAAACTCCAATTGCCGAGCATCTCGAAAAACGTGTGATGGTAGGTGTCGAGTCCGACGTCTTCGAGGTCGTTATGTTTACCGCCGGCGCGGATGCACTTCTGGGTGTCGGCCGCGCGCGCGGGATGATACGGACAGTTGGCCTGACCGAGAAAAATCGGCACGAACTGGTTCATCCCGGCATTGGTGAACAGCAGATTCGGCGCATCCGGCAACAGGGGCGACGACGGCACAATGGTGTGCTGTTTCTCCCGGAAGAAATCGAGAAAACTCTGACGAATCTCGGTGGATGTCATCGCGGTTTACTCGGTCCCGCCGATACGTTTGCCGGTCATCCCCCCGGCTGCCACCTTCTCTTTGACGGCAGCGACGATCTTCTCGAGCACTTCGGGCGTGTTGCGCAGGAAATCTTTCGTCGCTTCCCGGCCCTGACCGAGTTGCTGGCCCTCGAACGCCAGCCACGAGCCGCGTTTCTCCAACACACTGAGATCGGTCGCCACGTCAATCACCGAGCCTTCACGCGAGATGCCGCAATCATACATGATGTCAAACTCGGCTTCGGCAAACGGTGGCGCAACTTTGTTCTTCACGACTTTGGCGCGGACGTGACTGCCGAGCACTTTGCCGCTGCTGTCTTTGATGACATTCACCCGGCGCAAATCGAGACGGACACTGGCGTAAAACTTCAATGCCCGACCGCCCGGCGTCGTCTCCGGGTTGCCGAACATGATGCCGATTTTCTCGCGGATCTGGTTGGTGAAAATGCAACAAGTTTTCGCCTTATGAATCGCCGCCGTCAACTTCCGCAGCGCCTGGCTCATCAACCGCGCCTGTGCGCCGACCGTCGCGTCGCCCATCTGTCCTTCCAACTCTTGCCGGGGCACGAGTGCCGCCACCGAGTCTACCACAAGCACGTCCACAGCATTGCTACGGATCAGTGTTTCTGCCACCGTCAATGCTTCCTCGCCGCTATCTGGCTGGCTAACGAGCAAGTCGTCAAGATTCACGCCAATCCGCCGCGCGTAGGCCGGATCGAGCGCGTGTTCCACATCAATCATCGCCGCCAATCCACCGGCTCGTTGCGCGTTGGCGATGACGCTGAGGCACAGTGTGGTCTTGCCGCCGCTTTCCGGGCCAAACAGCTCCACCACTCGCCCGCGTGGAAACCCGCCCACGCCGAGTGCCAAATCAAGCGAGAGGGCACCCGTCGGGATGACCGCGATGTTCATGTGCGACTGTTCCGCGCCCAACCGCATGATGGCGCCTTCGCCGTACTGCTTTTGGATCTGCGCAACGGCGGCCTGCAAATTCTTGTCCTTCAACACCAAACTTTTCCCGCTGTCCTTTTCCTTGGCATCCGTTTTGGCCGGCATGGTCAAGCTCCTTTCAGTTCGTGTGACGAGAGTTTTGTGTAAATCGAACCTGCGGGATGCAGTTCGCTCTGGAACAGGTGGATCACATCCACCCGAACAATCCCGCAGAAGCAATCCTTAATGGAATCCAGCGCCCGAGTCAACGCCGCGTCTGGTCGCGGCGATTTCACCCGGCCCAAGGTCAGATGCGCCGTGAACTCGCGTTGTTCCGGCTGGAAACCAAACACCGTCATCGCCGCCTGCACATCTTTGGCCAGTGCATTCAATTGGCCCGCCGGATCGCGACATCCCACCCATAATACCCGCGGCGTCTGCTCGTTCGGAAACGCTCCTGCCCCGCCGACTGGCACCTCAAATACATTATGCTCTTTGGCCTCGACCGCCAAGGCCTCGGAAATCTTTGGAATCGTCGGCTCCTCGACATAACCAAGAAACTGCAAAGTCAAATGCAGGTTGCCCACTTTCGTCCACGACACCTGCACAGCGGTCCGCGCCCGTTTCAGTCGGGCCTGCACTTCTCCAACCGCCGCCCGCACCCCGTCCGGCAAATCAATCGCGATGAACGCGCGGATCATGATGTTGCAGCTTTCGTCGCGCTGGGGGCAGCGCGCTCTACCGATTGTTTGGCACTGTTTGCCGGTAGGGCGGGCTGCCCCAGCCCGCCGCTGTTTGGTCTTGGCATCCACACAAACGGCCAGTCTTCGGCCCGCGTGACCAATCCCGCACGGACCGGGTTGTGCAAAATGTAATCGGCCTTCTCTTGCAAGTTCTCTTCTTTCCGAATTCGATGATCAAAGAAGTCCCGTTGCCAGCGAATCCCCAGCTTCCGGGCCAGTAGCTTCTTCCAGTCGGTCACCACCTTGCGCAGTTCTTTCTCGGATGGAAGCGCGACCAGCGCGTGCAGGTGGTCCGGCATCAACACCACCAACTGCATCCACCAGTCGCCACTCGCCTGACCCGTTTCGACGGATTGGAAAATGGCCGACGCGATCTCCGGAGTGCAAAGATGGTTCTTATCGCGCGGCACACAGCAGATCGTCAGAAAGAACACAGTTTCTTCCGGTCGAACATGGGCGGGCAGTTGATGATGAAGAACCTTGCGACGCGGTGACGGCGCGCTGGGGGCAGCGCGCCCTACCGGTCGGGGCAGGGATTTGCCCGGTAGGGCGGGCTGCCCCAGCCCGCTGCCGTTCGCTTTCAACAACTCCCGGCGCAGCAGATCCAACGCGGTCTGACTGACGTACCACTTGAACGTCTCGCGGTCGAACGTCACCGTGTGGCGTTGGACTTGCGTGCCGGTAGGCGTAGCAAGGCCGATGTACACCAAACCCACCGGTTTCTCGGCGGTGCCGCCGGTCGGTCCCGCGACGCCGGTGGCGCTGAGCGCATAATCGCTACCGGCGCGGCGGCGGGCGCCATCGGCCATCGCGCGGGCTACCGGCTCGCTCACCGCACCTTGCTGTTTCAATAGTTCCTCTTCAACACCCAGATCGCGGATTTTGGCGGTGTTGCTGTATGTGACCCACCCCCCCAGAAAAACTATGCTGCTGCCGCTCACATTCGTCAGCCGGTGCGCCATCAATCCCCCCGTGCACGATTCGGCTGTGGCCACCGTGCGGCCGGCTTCGGCGAGCAACTGGACAACGACTTCTTCCAACCGGTCGTCACCGCTGCCGTAAATATCGTCGCCGAGAACCTGCCGGATGCGTTGCTCAGCCGCTGCAACATCACGCCCGATCAGCCGCACGTCCACTTCGCCGGGCCGAGCGCAGTAGCCGACTTCGACATCACCCACAACCGGCTCGACTTTCTGTTCGACAATGGATTCGGGGAGGCCCGTGGTGCGAAGCACCCGGCACTCAAACCCCGCCAGTCCAGCCAACAAGGGCCGCACCTGTTGCTCAAACATTGGCTGCAGTTCGCGCGGTGGCCCTGGCAACAAAACAATCGTCTTACCATTTTCCTTCAGCAGCAAACCCGGCGCGGTACCGTTAGCATTCGGCAGCACCTGCGCCCCTTGCGGCACTTGCGCCTGCACCATCACTTTGTCCGGCATCGTGAGGCCACGCCGGCGGAAACGTTCTTGTATGGTCGCAACCACGGATTCGTCGCGAACCAGAGGGCGGCGCAACAGCTCGGCCACCACGTCGCGGGTAAAATCGTCGCTGGTCGGGCCGAGGCCACCAGTAATGAGGAGGAAATCGCTGCGGGCGATGGCGTCGCGGACGACTGCGCACATCTCGGCGCGGTCGTCGGCCACGGTCGTGTGCCGCGCGAGGCGGAGGCCCAGCGTGGCGAGTTGCCGACCGAAGTAGTCCAAGTGGCGGTTGACTGTGAAACCGAGCAGCAGTTCGCTGCCAGTGGTGATGAGTTCAATCCTCATGGGGTAACAGTCCCTTCGGGAAGTTATTGGCGCGGTAACTGGGATTGCCTAGGGTACCTCCCACGCGATATTCCAGCACTTTGCCGAGAATGGAGGAGACGATGTTCCAACCGGGAATCGCGCTGAGAAAGCGGGCTTCGACGCGGAAATCAAGCTCCCCGTCAAAACTTACACTTCCTCGGCTCTTGGCACTGAACATACCGGCAGCAATCTCAAGGTCGCTGGTCTGCACCTTGTTGTCGCCGATGGTGTAGGTGGCGCGGGCACTGGTGGCTTTGGTGTTGCCAAGAATCTTCGAGAAGATGCCAAACAATGCGCCTTCCCAAATTATGCCGTCGGTGACTTCAAACGCGCCTCCGCCCTTTAAGTTGGCAAGATCATCGCCGCGACCATCTACCTGCAGCGTCCCGGTCAAGTACCCGGTCATCTTGGTGCGGCCGCCGGCATCGGTGAGTAGTTTGTTGATCTCCACCCGGGTGGGAGTCAGTTCCAGCCGATACGTAACCTCCGGCCCGTGAAAGTCAAAATCCGCTTGGCCGCGCAGGATCCCGTCATAAAAATCCGCATCGAAATCGCGAATCGCCAATGTGCTGTTGGTGAATACCAAGTGGGCCTTGGCTTTGGTGGCTGTAAATTTCCAAAACGAGAACCCTTCGTTGACCGCCTGGGCCGTCCAACTCGTGCGGTCGAGGCAGTCGAAGTCCACAACGCCACTCGCCCGCGCCGTGGTGCGCGGGCCGAACCGGTAAGATTGCATCAACGCCCCCGCCTTCGGGCCGAGTAACGGGGCCATCGTCGTCGGGTTGGCAGTCGTCTGCACGTCGAATCGAACACGGTGGGTATCGAAATTGGCAAATACTGTGCCCCGCAACTCGCCTTCGGGCCGGCGCAGCACGAGGTCCTGCACGTCCAATCGACTGGTGCGCAGTCGCAATTTGGCCGACGCCCCCGTCAGCGGCACGCCGCGATAACTGCACTCGCCGGCCGACACCTCGGCGTCGTAGGCAAATGCTTGCGGATCCACAAAATCGCCGCGCACCTTTGCCACGATGCGAGGCGGCGGCCCGAACCAAGCCGGCTCAACAATGTGCCGCACTCCCGGTGGCATCAAAGGCAACAACTTCACTGGATCCAGCGTGCTTTCAAACTCGTACGCGAAATCGGTGCTCTCCGCATGGATTTGTCCGTGGCCTGTCGCCTGCCCTTCCGCGGTCACCACCACCGCGTCGCGGATGTGCCAAACCGGCGACTGGCCGGCAAATGCAAACTGAATTCGCCGAAACTCCACTCCGCGGACACTCAGCCCGTTGACGGTTACACGCCCCGTCAACTCCGGCAACGGTCCCGTGTCCGGTGTCAACACATACCGCGCCTCGATTTGCGGGTTTTCCGCAAATCGAACCGTAGCCACCTCTCGCACAACATCCGCCGGCAACAACACCGCCAGCCGCGTCAAGTCCGTGGTGCTCTGCAACTGAAGATCAAACTGGCTCTGGGCAAAATCGTACCGGCCATGCACGGTGATTGCACCACCATACAACGCCACGCGCAATGTCTCGATTTCGACCGCACCTCTATTCAGTTGCACGCGGGCCTCCGCTTCATCCACACGCAGCCCCCGGTAGCTCAGGTCCGTCCCGCGCAGCCACGTGGACACCTGACTGGACCACGGTTGGGCCATGTCGATGTCGAAATTCACGTCTAACTGCGTGCGTTCGATCCCGCGCAACCGGCCCAGCTCGCGCACCACCTTCGTAACAACTGTTAGCGGCTTGGTCTTGGCACCAGGCGGCGCGGCCGCTGCCCCCGACGGTAACGGTACGACAGCACTGGGTTTCAACCGCCCGCGCAGATTTACTCGGATGCCTGCGTACAAACCGGTCAACTGATCCAAGCGGATGCTCCCGTCATCATCAAACCGCACCAGCGCATAGGCTTCGCGCGCCCGAAATACCTCCGGGCCAATCTCATCGGCAGGCGTAGGGACGGCCACTTCGGCGTTGGCAATACGAATTGCAGCAACCGCATTCTGCCCGCGTATCATGCGCTGCCAGTGCCAGAGCAGTTGCACTTCATCAATCTCCGCCAACGGCTGCTGGGGTGTACGCGCGTCAGCCAGCACAGCGCGGGTGGCCACGATGCCGCGCAACAAATCCAGCCGCAATTCAGCAAAGCGGACAGCTACCCCACGTCGGGCAAACTCCGTCTCGACAAAATCTCGAGCGAATTGAGGAAACCCGATCACGTGCAGGTACGCCAGCGCCAATAACCCCATGGCCAACAGCCAACCGGGAATCAACTGCCCGATTTTCCAAACCCACTTCACAGAGGCATCTTTAGACGCCGCACGGTGCATGGTCAACCGACATTTGTACGGGCTGTTGAAAACGGGTGACACGACCTTGCGGACGCTGCCCCAGCCCCGTCTGCCGCCCTCTCTGCGCTGTCGCCTCGACAGTCAGGGAGACACAAATGGCGCGCTGGGAGAATATCGCTTACAAGCCGTGCACCGACCGGTCCTGCGGCCACTCGACGCTGAACTCATAAACGAGCTCCTGTTTCTCGCGCGGCTTCAACGTCAACTTCCACGTCAACTTCCCCGTCGCTTCCTCCACCGTCGCCGGTTTCGGCGACGTTTCGCCCAGCGCAACCTTGATCTCGTCGTTGGCACTGACCGGGATCTGATCGTACACCGTCACCCGTTGCGCCCGGTCCTTGAAGTTCTCAACGGTAATCTTGTAGGCGTAGGTCTGACGTTTGCGTTTGTTGAAAATGCCGGCTTTGCCACGCCGGTCTTTCAATTCTTCCCGTTTGACCCGGAGGCCTTCATCCACCCCGAGATGTAACGAGAATCCCTCGGTGGACGCCGTGGTTTGCAGACGCCCCATCCCGATGAAATCACCGCCCGCAAATACCTGCACCGGGCCCGCTAGAAACAGCGCGTCGGTCACGTTGGTCGTTACCGCTTTCAGATACGTAAAGGGCGTCAGTTTGGGCGTCGTTTCGTAGCTGAACGTCGCCGGCAAGTTCGTCACCAGAAGCGTCTGCCGGTGACCCTCGCCATCGGCCGGCACATCCGCCGCGCGCGGCACGCGGAACACCGTCGCCGTCATCCCCTGCTCCACCCGTTGCTGTCTGCACCAACATCTCCGCTTGCGCCTCGCCAGCGACCTCTGCTTTGTACTGTTCGCGCAGTTCGCTGGAAGCCACCGTGCTGCTTCTGGCTAGGGAGAATCGCTGCGCCGGGACCACTCCGACCACGGGCTGCGGCTCGAAAAAGTTCATCACCCATTTCCCCAACTCCGGCAGGGACACGCCGATGGCCGGCCGCGCGGTGAACAATGTCAGATTCACTCCTATCCAATCCTCCCCCGTTCGTTGCCGGACCATTGCGCCGTAGGTGAACTCGACTTGCCCCCGCTCCGTCACGGCACGCGCATCATAGACGGGCGACCACGAAGCATCCGGCACGACATACGACACCTGCAACCGCGCCGGGGCGGCGGCCGGTGTGCTGACCGTCACCACCACTGATTTCGTTGCCCGGCTGGCAGCAGCGCGCCGTTTGTTGAACTCAGCCTCGGTGGCGCGGATGGCGTGGTCCAACTCGCGGCGTTCGACTTCCAATTTGCGGCGGTCATTCTCCAGTTGCAGTGCTTGTTCGGCCACGAAGGCCGGCAACTTGCGCAGTTGTTCGAGATCAAACTTATTGACCTGAATTTCGCGGCTCAGATCGCCCGTCGCCTTGACTTGGATTTGCTGGAGGACGGTGGCCTGCTGGTCGAGCACCCGTTGCCGACCGTCCAGTGCTGCACGGTCGTCACGCAACGCCCGCAATCGTTGTTCCAACCGGGCTGTTTCCTCGTCGAAAATCTTTTCACCCACGATCTGGCGGACCTCGACATCCTGAATCACCATGCCGGCGCGCCCACTGTCCGTGGCGCGCACCGAATCATCCTGCAACGATACCGGCAATTGCGGCAGCACCACGCGGCTTTCGCCTGCCGGCAGATTGACCTCCACCGTCCGCGTCACCTGTGCCCGATCGGGATACACGGTCACGTCGGTAATTTTCCCAGCCATTGTGATCGGCTCAGCCGCGTGGAGCATCAGCGGCAGCCATGCGGCCACCATCCCCCAACAGAACTTTTTCATCGTGTCTCCCTCCATCGTTTGAAGACTACCATGAAGTCAGACACTACTCATCCCCAAAAGTTCCCGACGGCCTGCTGAATGAAGCAGCGTTTACTGACTTTGAGCCGTCAGGGGCGGCCTCTGGCCAACGTCAAGGGCTGAGCCTGCCCAGATTTGATGGACACCTTGGTGGAGGTGCTTTACCCACAGGAGTGATTATGCCAACCATCAAATCCTCTTCCCCTCCCGCCCCCATGGGGATGGCGGCCGTCCAGCGGCCACCAAAACGCTACGACGAAGCCTTCCAACACCAAGCCGTGGAGAATTCGATCCGCAGCGGCAAACCCGGCGCCCCAATCGCCCGCCAGTTGGGCCTCAGTTATCCCGCCCTCAAAGACTGGAAACATCGCTACTACGGTGACGCCGTTCCCCGTCGCGCCGATCTGGAAGC
>CALBCO010000070.1 GCA_937927265.1 uncultured Verrucomicrobiae bacterium
ATCCCTTGGAAGCGGTGTGCGAGCAATACGCCATTGACCACGGCGATCATCGCGCCGAGGTGGCTGATCATGGGTAAAATGCCGTTTTTGGGACGGCCGTGGTGGACGTTGCCGTCGCGGCCGCGCATCGGGCCGAGGGCCGAGCCGAGGTGGGTGCGGACGACGTCGAGCAAGGGTTGGCCGAAGGCGAGGCGCCCGGCGAGGTCGCGGATCAACGGGGCGAACACATCGCCTTTTTGGAGTGCCAGGCCAGCGGCGACGCTGAGGGCTTCCTGACCGCGGCCGAGAAACACGCCGCCGTGGATTTTGCCCGCCCGATACAGGCAGGCCATCTTATCGTCCAGTACCCGCGCCAGCAACATCCAGCGGTAGGCGGCCAGAAATGAAGCTGGCCCCGCTGCTGGTTGATTGTCTCGGTCCACTTTGACCGCCGTTTCCAACATGGCGTCAAACTTTAGTCGGGATTGTCCACTTTCGGCAACGAAAAAACCCAAGGTCAGCAAGGGGCTGAACCGATCCAGTCGTGCATCGCGGACTCTGCCGTCGTTAGATTTGTTCGTCGCCGCGGGCGATCGCAGTGAGCCGGGGCCGGTGGAGAATGCGGATGGCCGAGCCGCGCCAAGTCAACACCCGTCCGCGGCTCAACCGTTTCAACAGCCGCGAGAAGGTTTCTTTGGTCGTGCCGATCATGTGGGCCACTGTGGTTTTGCTTGCCGTGGTGCGCACCGTGCCGGAGGCGTCGGCGGGCAGGCTCAAGACGTAACTGGCAAATCGAGCGGGCACTTCCTTCAGCGTCAGGTCAGTGACCGCGTCGCGCATCTCGCGCAGCCATTGGACGAGTGCCGCAAAGATTTTGAAACTGAGTTTGCGGTCGCGAGCGAGCAAGTCCTTGAAACCGTTTTTGTCGAGTTGAATTACCGTTGTGCCATTGACGAGGGCTTCGGCGTCGGCGGGGTAGGTATCCATGAACAATGCGGCTTCGGCGAAGGTCTCGCCTGGCTCGATGATGTGCAGGACGCGTTCGCGGCCGTTGGGGCTGATCCGAAAGATTTTCACCCCGCCAGTCACAGCTATGAAAAAGCCTTTTGATGTTTGGCCTTCACGGAAGACTGCCTGGCCTTTGCGAAGTTCGCGGCGGGTGGCGATCCGTTGCAGCATCACCAAATCGTCGTGGTCGAGGTCGGCAAACAGCTTACTACTTCTGAGTAGCAACGTAAGGTCCATGCGTGACTCGTAACATGTTTGGATACAGGATGAAAGTTATTTCGCGCGTGCTGCCTGAATCATGAGCACGAGGAGGACCTGAATGGATGGGGCGCGATGGTCTTTCGACTCGCTTCACGCCTGCCACCCACCGTCATCCAAAGCGCCGCTGATGCGGGCACTCCAAAACTGTTCGGTTCACTGCGGGGCTTGGGGCCGACGCGCCAGCGTCTTGGAGTGCGGTGCGACAGCACCGCTTTCCCGTCGGTCCACTTCCGGAGACGATGGTTACCGGGCGACTCATCTCTCATGATGACCGGCCCGCTGAGAAACCGTTCACCCAAAAGTGAAACTTTCAACGCCGCGCTCATGATTCAGGGTGCTGTACTCTAATCATTCGTCCGGTGCTGAGAGGATCACCTTGAGGGTGAACCTCGTTCGCTGGGGCTGGCCTATCCAAGGATCAGCCCCAGCGATTTTCACTCGCCTCCCCGCTTGGGCGATCAGCAGTGTTGTGTTTGCCTGGATTTTTCACCAGATGTGGCGCGACCGGGCCACCGCGAGCGGGTGCATACTCACCGGTAACAATGCTGAGCAGCGCGGAAAGCTGTGTGGCCGCACCGCACTACGGGGCAGTCATCTTGTCGGTGGGCCGAACGGTTTTGTGGCGGCGCTTTGGATGGCATGGAATTTGGGCGCTGAGAGCTATCGTGACGAAAGTACGCGCTTTGTTGGAGGCGGCGATACAAGCCCAAGCTCGGCTGATTTTGGTTCGCGGGTCAGAATCGGGTCTCGGCGGCGACGACAAAGTTGCGCCGCGGTTCGTTGATTCCGGAGCCGTGGACGCGATAGACCTTGTCGAAGACATTTTCACACGCGACGGTCAGTGTGAAATATTGGTGGATGCGCCAACCGCCCCGGACCGTGCACACGACGTAACCGGGGGTGCCGCCGGGTGGAATGCGTTGGGTGTCGAGTTCGTCGGCTGACGAGAGTTTGTCCGCCTGATCGGCCATCAACGCGAGCAGTTCTGCCCAAAATTGCTTGTGCGGGCCTTCCCAACGAAGCCCCACCTCGCCGCTCAACGGCATCAGGCGGCTCAGATATTCGCGTTGTCGGACCGGCGCGGCTGTGGGATAGCCGTCCACTTCTCCTTCCGTCCAAGCGATCCAGCCGAACAGGGAGAGCTGCGGATGGAACTGCCAGGTTGCGTTCGCCTCGAACCCTTGCACATACCCTTCACCGGCATTTCGTTTGCGGACTTCATTGTCCGTGCCGGTGGGTTGGCGGACGATCATGCCATCCACCAAGGTGTGGTAGCAGGAGAGTTCGGCTCGGAACGTGTCGTACTGCACTTTGACGCCCACTTCGAAGGAAACGTATTGTTCGGGGTCGAGGTTGGGCGACGGGATTTCGGTCTCGCCGCTGCGGGCAATATCCTGTCGGGTAAGGTCGGAGAGATTGGGCGCGCGAAATCCTTGCGACACACCGCCAAAGATCCGCCAGTGGTTGGCCTGATCCACCTGCCATTGCAGGCGGGCGCTGCCAACGACGCTGTGCCAATCGTCGTCCACACCCGAGGGCACGTTGGTGACTTGGTTTGCATTGGCGCGTGCGTAGTTGTAGCGCGCGCCGAGCGTCAGTTCCCAGCGGACCGGCAAGGTGATTTGGTTCTGCACGTAGGCGCCCAACTGATCGTACGTAGCGTCGTCGGCGACCGGACCTTGGACCGCGACGGCCCGCACCGTGCCGTTGCTGTTGTAGGTGGTTTGCCCAGACTCAACCCAGTCCCGGTAATACTCGACCCCATAGGTCCACGTTCCGATCGGGCTGGGTGTGAGGAGTTGGGCTGACAAGCCGAGCGTGTGCACATCCACCGTCGAGTATTCCCGACGCCAGTTGTTGCGGACCCGGTCAAAGGTTTCGCCCTGGTACTGATACGACGCGCTGAGTTTCAAGTGCTTGGAGTGAAATTGGAGGTAGGCGAGGTCGCGATTCTGATCGTAGATCGCTGCCCGGTCGGTACCGATGGTGGTACCGTGGAAACTCTCGGCGTAAATGGTGCGGTGCGTTCGCCAGGCGTCATCCTGATCCACGTGTTGATAGGCAGCGACCAATTTTCGGTCCTCGGCAACCTGATATTCGGCTTTCAAGTCGGCACACCACTCGTCGTAACCGGTCTTGGGCAGGTCATTGAGATCGCCGAACGATTTCACGGTTACGCCGGCATGGACGCTGAGCGGACCGGTCGCTCCGCCGCCCTCCACTCGGCCGATGTGTGAATCCTCGGCGCTGGCGTACCGATAATACGCGCGGCCGGTCAGGTTGGTGGGCGGCGCGGGCGTCAATGCGTTCACCGTGCCGCCGATCGCGTCGCTGCCGTAGAGAACGGAACTCGGTCCTTTGACCAGTTCCAGCCGCTCAATGCTGAACTGGTCCACTGTGTTCCAGTATTGGTTGGGCCCGTCGCGAAAGGTCGAATTGTTCAGCCGAATCCCATCAATCAAAAAGAGGTTGCGAAACCCGGTAAACCCGCGCAGGTATGGCGATCCCTGACCATGCGCGGTTTTTTGGACCATCACGCCGGGCGTTTCCCGCAACGCTTCCGGTACCGTTCGCGCCATTTGTTCCGATTGAAGCCGCTCCGCATCCAAGACGTTGGCGGTGTAGGGCACTTCATATGTTGCAGCCTCTGAGCCAGTGGCCGTGACGACGACTTCAGGCAATCGGACGGGAGTCGCCGTTGCTGGTTCGGTGCGCTCTGCGTCTTCGGCACGGCTTGGTTCTGGCCGGGAGATTGCGGATGGGGGATTAGACTCATCGGCCTGAGCCAACACGCACGCTCCCAAGGCGAACATTACAGGAAATGCTTTCATTAAAGTTTCCTCCGTTTGTTGGGCGGGAGGGAATACAAGTCTTGTGCCATCGTCTGCATTCGGAGATGTAAACTACTGCTCAATAAGAGAATAGAAGAGTTCCGTTTGAATTTTACTCCATAAAACCGCTGTCAAAGACGGATAACAATTGCTCGTCTCATGCGGGACGGTGTATAAGTTTTATACAGCGTGACATGGCATCCAAACCCAACCTGTGGTTGCGTGTAGCGATTCCGTTTTTGGCATTTGTGGTTGCTGGGACAATTGCGCTGCTCTTCTTTTTGAACGCAGCGTACCAACAGCAGTCCTCTACAGAATTCGCCGCGTTGGCGGCAGCGAATGCCGAGTTTATCCGGGCTGCGCACATTCCGCCGACCGATCGGTTTGCGGGTTACCTTAGCAGCGTGTTGGGTGTCGAGGTCCAGTTTCGTCGTGTGCCCGCGCCGGATTCGTGGCACGAAGCGGTCACCGTGCCTCTCCCGCCAGACGGCGCATTGACTTTGATTCGTGAGAAACCGACGTTGCAGGTGCTGCTGTTACGGCCGGTGACCGTGGGGATGCTGGCGGTATTTTGGAGCATGTCGTTGGCGCTGGCATGGTTTGTCGTGCGTTCGTATCTTAAAATGCAACGGCTTGCGTTGTTGGGTCAGATCGCGACCTCGCTGGCGCATGAGATTCAGAATCCTGTCGCCGCAATTCGGTTGCACGCCCAACTGGCCGGGCACGACACCATCGTCAACGCGGCGGCGGCCATTGAGAGCCTCGTCAACCAATGGCAATTTCTGGCCCGGCCTGACCCGCCGCGAAAATTGCTGGTCCAACTTCGCGAAGTAGTGGACGGTATTACGCAAACGCTGTCGCCCTTGGCAGCCCATGCGCGAGTCCAGTGGGTGATTGACGTGCCATCGGAGTTGTCGGTCCATGCCGACCGGCGACGGCTGACACAAGCGGTCAGTAACCTGGTGTTGAATGCAATCCAAGCACTGCCGTGTGGCGGGACTGTGACCATCGCCGCCGCAGGCCGGGCAGGGTGGGTGGAATTGTGGGTGATGGATGACGGCGCCGGTTTTTCCGCAAAGGCTTTGGCGCGTGGGGGGGAGATGTTTTTTTCGGAAAAAGAAGGTGGCATGGGCATCGGGTTGGCGGTCGCCAGCGAGATTGTCAAAGCACACGGCGGCACTCTGACGCTGGCCAATGCTTCGGGCGGGGGTGCCGCAGTGACGGTGACGTTGCCGGAGGGACGCGGATGAGTGTGCGGCGGGTTTTGATTGTGGAAGATGAACAAGGGTTGGCGGCGGCGCTGGACAGTGTCGTGCGGCAGATGGGCTGTGTGACGACGCTTTGTTACTCGGGGCAACGGGCTTTAGAGGAACTCGGCGCGGGCGGGTTCGTGGCCGTGGTGTTGGACATCGGCCTGCCGGACATGAACGGTCTGGAAGTACTGAAGCGTGTTCGGCAACTGCGGCAACCACCGCCGGTATTGATCATCACAGCGCACGGGACGTTGGCCAACGCCGTGGCGGCGAAACAACTCGGCGCCGCCGAGTATCTAGTGAAACCGCTCGACCTCCACGAACTGCAAACCGTGCTGCGCCAATTGATCGAACCGCCGGCCACCGCCACGGAGACGCTCGGCGCGACCAACGATAGGGGAGCGCTGATGATTGGCGCGGCGCCAGCGATGCAACGAGTGTTTATCGCGCTCGCGCACGCCAGCGCCACCGATGTGCCAGTGTTGATCACCGGGCCGACCGGCACGGGCAAGACGATGGCGGCTCGGGTGTTGCACGCTCACAGTGCCCGCCGCGCGGGGCCGTTCGTCACATTGCATTGCCACGCGTTGCCGGAACAATTGCTGGAAAGTGAACTGTTCGGTCACGAGAAACACGCATTTACCGGTGCGCTGACGGCCAAGACCGGTCACATCGAACGCGCCGCCCACGGGACGTTGTTGTTGGATGAGATTGGCGAACTGCCGTTACCAGTGCAGGCCAAATTGTTGCGGTTCGTCGAGGAACGCACATTCACCCGCGTCGGCGGCCGCGAGGATTTGCGCGTGGATTTGCGGTTGCTCACGGCGACCAGCCGCGATTTGCGGGCGGAGGTCCACGCGGGGCGGTTCCGAGAAGACCTTTATTACCGGCTGAACGTTCTGGAAATTGCCTTGCCGGCCTTGCGCGACCGGTCGGCTGACATCCCGGCCTTATGCGCGTTTTTTCTGGGACGGCTCGCGCCTGAGCGGTCCGTGCAATTGGCGAAGGCGACGAGTGATTTGCTGTGCCGCTACCCGTGGCCCGGCAACATCCGCGAGCTCCGCAACGCGTTGGAACACGCCGTGGCCGTCTGTTCCGGCAACCTCATTCTGCCGCAGCATTTACCGGATGCCATCCGCCGCCACGACCCGGCCCTGGGCGCAGAAACCGCCGCACTGGAACAGGCCGTGGACGCCTGGCTGCAGACGCGGTTGGCCAGCGGCGCGACTTACGCTGAACTGCACGAGGAGTTGGAAGGGCATATCTTGAAAAAGTTGCTCGCCCATTTTGATCAGAAGCCGACCGTTCTCGCCCGCGTCCTGAAAATGAATCGCGCCACGCTTCTGAAAAAACGCCAGCGGCTCGGTGCCCGCGCTGAGTGATCCTACCGCGGCCGAAGCTGGCGCAGCAGGTCGGCGGCGGCGGGTTGGCCGGGGGCAACGGGCCGGTCGAGATAGCCGTACGTCAGACACGAGCCGAGCCGTGGAAACTCCAGACGCGTCGGTTGGGCGAGTTCGCCCATGCCCATGACGCACAACGGCTTGCCGCAGCCGGTCGCTAACAGTTGCCGGAGCGTGTCGAGGTCGGCGCGCCGATGCAGCATCGTGACGATTTTCACGACTGCCGCGAACGCCGCGGCGCGCTGGGCCACAGCTTGCAGTTGCGGCACGGGGGGCGTCTTCTCGAAGTCGTGGAACGAGACCACCACCGGCTTTTGCGGTGCAAACACCGGGAGCAATTGACTTTGGAGTTCCATGTCAATCAGTGTCACCGCCGGCAAGGCGCGTTGGAACAGTGCGAGGCGTTGTTCTTCGGGAGCCGTCCAGTCGCCGCCTTCGGCGGCAAGGCGGATAGTGAGCAAGACCGGCAATTGGGCATTGATTGCTCGGCAGTGTTCGAGCCAGTCGGGCGTGTCGGCACCGATCTTGTCGAGTCGGACCTCGACGATGTCGCAGACTGATTCGGTTTTTTGCGCCCAGCGCGCGAGCGTTTCGGGCAATGCGATCGAGCCGACGACTTGCGGCTGTTGGTCGAACCTCATGCGGCGAAATGTATCAAACGGGTGGACGCGCGGCAATCTAACCGTTGCAACGGCTTTTGGGGTTGGTTACACTACGCGGGTATGAAACGCTGCCTTGCGTTGTTGCTGTTCAACATGGTTTGTTTGGTCGTCGGGCCATGGGCCAGTGCTTCCGATGCCGGCTTCCAGTTTCTCGAAGCGTATTTTGCCATTCAACAAGGCGACGCCGCCATCCGCGAAGGCAATGCCGCCCGGGCCGAGGCGAAGTTCACCCGCGCTCTGGACACGCTGCGGGAGATCAAGACCACTGTGCCCGAATGGAATCCCGAGATTGTCCAATACCGGCTGACGTATTGCGAAAATCAACTCGCCCGCCTGCGCGCGCAGCGTGGCGAGACCGTCGCGCCCGGCCCCGTCCGAGTGGCGGATTCCGAGCGGGTGCGGCAATTGACGGAGGAATTGGCGCGCGCCCGCGAGCAGATTCAACAACTGGAAGCGGTTCGCGACCAGTTGCAGGCGCGGTTGCAGGCCACGCCCGCGGCGGCGCCTGAGGCGTCGCCGGAGCTGGCGGAGTTGCAGAAACGCAACCGCGAACTGGCGGCTGAACTGGTTGCCGCGCAGACGCAGTTGGCCGCAGCCCGCGAATCAGCGGAGCGGGTCGCCGCGCCGGAGTTGACGGCGCGTTTGCAGCAAGACCTCGCAGCGGTGCGGCAAGAGTTGACCCGTACGAAGGCGGAACTGGAGCAAGTCCGCACGCAACTGACTAGTGCACGCGCCGATTTGGAGCGCAGCCAGGCCGACAGTACGAAACTGCGGGCGTCGTACGACCAGGTGTTGGCGCAGTTGACGGACGCCAACCGGCAACTCGAAGCAGCCCGGGCGGCGGTCGCCAAGGACGGCGAAATCATCCGCCAGTTGCGCAAGGAAAACGCGCTGTTGCGGGTTGTGACCGACCGGCAAGCGATTCCGACTGCTGGCCGCGCCGATTCCGCCGACGGGAAGAAATGGTGGTGGCCGTTTGCCGGGGAGAAAATGCGGGCGGAGAAACCCGTCACCCAGCCGGTCCAACCCGTTGCGCCCCCGCCGGCCGCGGCGGAGGCGGTGGCCGCGGTTCAGCCCGGCGAGCCGCGCGAACTCGTGGCGGAATTGAAAGCGCCGCCGCCACCGCCCCAACCCGAACCGCCGCCGGCCGCCCCGAGCAGTGTGGCCGTGCGCGGGCTGATCAGCGAGGGCAAGGCGGCATTGGACAAAGGCGATTGGGACACGGCGGAAGCGCGGTTACAAGCGGCGGTTGCCGCCGAGCCGCAGAACCTGGCGGCTTTGAACAACCTCGGCGTGCTCCATTACCGACGCGGCCAGCTCGAGCAGGCGGAGGCCACGATGCAACGCGCGGTGCAACTGGCGCCGAACGACAGCGCCGCGCGCGCGTTGCTTGGGGTGATCTATTTCCGCAAGGGCAGACTGGATGAAGCGTTTGGCGAGTTGACCAAAGCCGTGGCGCTTGATCCGCGCAATGCCGAAGCCCACAACTATCTCGGCATCACTCTGGTGGAGAAGGGCTGGGCGGCGGCGGCGGAGACGGAAATGCGGCGGGCGGTGGAGTTGAATCCGAAATACGCCGACGCGCATTTCAACCTGGCGGTGATTTATGCCCGCCAGAAAACGCCGCGCTGGGATCTGGCGCAGCATCACTACGACAAAGCCATCAGTCTCGGCGCCGCGCCCGACCCCCAGTTGGAACAGTTGATTAGAAACCGCCGCTGATCGAACGGGGAGCAGGCGCCCCCGCGGCGTGAAACCGCAGCCGGTCCGGCGACGGGCGCGGAAGGCAGGCTACTTGCGGCAGCGGACGGCTTTCCAGTGGCCTTGGAAATCAATCGGCTCAATGGTTTCGATTTCCAGCCCCGCCTTGTCCATCAAGTCGTAGAGATCAAGGTCGGTTTTGAATCCGATCCGGTAACAGACGGGCGAAATGATTTTTTCCACATAGCGTTTGATCGGCGTCTCGCTGTGGAAGTGGTTGAGAAACAGCAGATAGCCGCCCGGCTTCGTCACGCGCATCAGTTCGCGCACCACTTTGACCGGCTCGGGCACCGTCGAGATGAAATATGCCGCCAGCACCCGGTCGAAGCTTTCGTCCGGGAATTCCAATTTGGTCGCGTCCATCTTCAGCAGCCGCACGTGGGTGTATTTCAGCTTGGCGATGCGTTTCTGCGCCTGGTCGAGCATCTTTTGGGAAAGATCAATGCCGGTAATCTCGATGTTGCGCGGCAGCAGCGGCAACGTCATGCCCGTGCCAACGCCGACTTCGAGCAGGCGCGCGCCGGGGAACAGGTGCAGCAATTTGGGCGCAAGCACCCGACCGTTGTGGAACACTTTTCCAAATACCAAGTCGTACACCCAAGCGTACGAATTATAAACTTTTTCGACGTATTGTACTGACACGAGTCACTCCTTTGTGGACGGGACATTACCACTGGTGGGGAGGGTTTGGCGAGAAACTTTTCCGGCCGTGGCGCGGAGGCTCGCCGCGAGGTACACCGCAAGGTAGGCCAACGTCACGGCGATCAACACCGGACTGCGGCGCGGGTACAGCCACAATTGGGCAATCGTGACCGCGCCCCACACCACGGTCGCCGGTAGCATCCACCGGCCGCCGTGCCGGCTCGGATACACGTACTTGATGGGCACAAACACCAGCGCGGCACAGGCAACCACCAGCCAGAAGTTCAGGATCGCCGGCGTGTGCCAGAGGAAAAAATACAGCACGACGATATTCCAGTAGCTCGGAAAGCCCTTGAAAAAATGGTCGGCCGTCTTCGCGTCGTGCTGGGCAAACTGATAGGCCGAAACAATCGCCATCAGGCCGGCCAGCCACACCCCGGTGCCGGGCGGCACGAGGTTGCCGGTGGCCAAAAGAAAGGCCGGGACGATCACGAAAGTCAGGTAGTCCACGAGATTATCCAGCAAGGTGCCGTCCACTTCGGGTACGGATTCCGTGATGCGGACCCACCGGGCGAGGGTGCCGTCCACCCCGTCAATCGCCACAGTCGCCGCCAACAACCAGAACGCCCGGACCACTTCCCCGTGATGGATGGCCACCAACGCGGCCACCCCGAACGCGCCCCCGGTCGCGGTGAGCAGATGGACCAACCACCCGCCGCCACGCCGCCAGCCGCCAACAGTAGATCTTGCGGACATGCGTTGATGACAGCCCGTCGGCCCTGCAAAGTCAAGACCCGGAATGGGCTGTGAGGGTGAACCGACGAGCAGGCCGGCGCGCGGCCGCCCGGCGGACGCGGGCGTGCGCGGATTGTTTCCTCGTGCCGCAACACCGGCCGGCGGCCCGTCGTGGAACGGGGCTTGCTTTAGGAACCGGCCGGACATGAAGCTTTTGAGCCAATACCTGAAACAACGGCAGTTGGGCCGGCGGGAGCGCGCCGTGCAGGCCACGCCCGGCAGCCCGCAGCAGTGGTCGAAGCTCTATGCCACCAGTATGAAACAAGGCGCGCACGACCGGCTTGTCACGTTTTGCCAAGAGGTGATCAAACGCGAGCCGGCCAACCAACACGCGTGGGCGTTCTTGCAGTTGGCGGGTGAACCGCGGCAGGAGTTGCCATCCTTGATCGCGTTTGCCGAGGACGTGATCCGATTGCATCCCAACAACCAGCGCGCGTGGTCGCATCTGGACATGATGTACGCCAAACTCGGCGCGACTGAAGGCCTGGTCCGTTTTTGCCGGGAAATCGTCCAGCAACATCCCGGCAACCTGCCCGCTTTGGCGCGGCTCGTCCCGGCCTACAAGGAGCAGGGGAAATACAAGGACGTCATCTCGATGTGCCTCCAATCGTTGCAGGCCAACCCCGACGATGCCCAGACATGGTGTACCCTCGCCGACGCCTATGTCGCGCAGAACAAGTTTGCCGAAGCCATCCCGGCTTATCAGCAGG
>CALBCO010000071.1 GCA_937927265.1 uncultured Verrucomicrobiae bacterium
AACCTCACCGACCACGGCATTGGCGTCTTGCTGATCCTGCGCGGTCCGGGTGGGTTCACGGGTGGGCGAGTCTGCGATGCGCTTGTCTCGCAACTGGACGTGTTTCCGACGTTGTGCGAATTGCTCGGCATCGAAACACCGGCTTGGTTGCAGGGCAAATCATTCCGGCCGGCCTTGCGCGGTGAAGAAATCCATGAGGAGATTTTCAGCGAAGTCACCTTTCATGCCGCGTTCGAGCCGAAACGCTGCGTTCGCACGCGGCGCTACAAATACATTCGCAACTACGATTCGCGCCGGCGCGTCGTGTTGCCGAACTGCGACGAGAGCGTGAGCAAAGATCTTTGGATGGCCCATGGCTGGCGCGAGCACACGGTGCCGGACGAGGAGTTGTATGATCTGGTATTTGATCCGCAGGAGCAGAACAATCTGACCGATGCGGGTATTCTGCGCGAAATGCGCGACCGGCTGCAGGCGTGGATGAGGCGGACCAATGATCCTTTGCTCGGGACGACGTTGCCCGTTCCGCCCGACGCGAAAGTCAACAACCCCAACGGCGTTTCCCCCGGCGAGCCGTCCCAGCCATCGGCGCCGGTGACATGGTGTTAGGCGAACCCGCGTTGTTGTTCCCGGTAGGTTTGGGGGGTGATGCCAAATTGCCGACGGAATAACCGGTAGAAGTGGCTCAAGTTCGCCAGCCCGCAATCCAATACGATGTCCATGATCTTGGCGTCGGTCATCGCGAGTTGCCGGGCGGCATATTGCATCCGGACGCGGTTGACGTAATCCGACGGCGTCTCATGCAGCCACGCGCGGGTGACGCGGGCGACGTGTTCAGGACTTCGTCCGGCCAACTTCGCCAAGGCGGGCGCACCCTGCCGGAAATGTTCGGGCTTCGCCAACTCCCCACAGGCATGACGAAACCAATCCGGCGCCTCCGCCGGTAACGCCGGGTGGGGCGGCGGCGTGAGCAGGTGGAGGAGATTCAGCAAGAATCGTTCAATGGACAGTCGGGTGCGCGGGGCGCTGAACAGTTCGTCCGCCGCGCGCGTGAGCCGTTGGAGTGAGGCCGGGTCGAGGTGTTGACGCGGCGCGGTGGTCCAGGGGGTCGGATAGCGGTTGACCAGCCAGTCGTATGTGTCGCGCGGGAACGCGACGTTGGTCAGTTGCATCATCGTGGGGGATTCCAGGGCGTGAGTATCGGTGGGGCGCACGAAAATCAGGTCGCCGGGGTGCAACGCGTGGGTGCCACTTTCCGAGCCGGCGCCGGAATCAATCCAGAACACTTCGGCAAAATCGTGGGTGTGTAACCGGGTCGGATCGGCAGGCGTTTTCCACACGCGGGCGACGTGAAAAGCGTCGCCGGGCGGAACGATCTGTTGCCAGCGCAGGGTTTGCGGCATATCAATAAAGGATAACAGAATGTCAGCCGGTCGCAAGACAACACAGGCGCACTCGGCTAGGGTGGGGGTATGAAATCGGATTCGCGATTGACGGCGGAGCAAGTGGCGTTTTACCGGCGCGAGGGTTATCTGCTGCCGGGCGGGCCGGTGTTCCCGGAGCGGAAGTTCCGGGCGTTGGCGGAGCATTTCGAGGAATTGCTGGCGCGGTGGCCGGCGGACCAGCGGCCGGAAGGGATGGACGTGCCTCATTTCACGGATCCAAAATTGATGGAGTGGCTGTTGGCGGATGAGGTGCTGGATTTGGTTGAGCCGCTCATCGGGCCGGACATTGCGTTGTT
Organism: uncultured Verrucomicrobiae bacterium; assembly: GCA_937927265.1. Classification (GTDB taxonomy): domain Bacteria; phylum Verrucomicrobiota; class Verrucomicrobiia; order Palsa-1439; family Palsa-1439; genus CALBCO01. The sequence continues at coordinate 1,739 of CALBCO010000071.1, forward strand.
CTCCAGTCATTTTATCTGCAAACCGAAAGGCGACGGCAAACGGGTGCCGTGGCACGAAGACTCAGCGTATTGGCAACCAATGATTGTGCCGATGGAGGTGGTGACGGTCTGGCTGGCGATTGATCCGTCCACAGAAGCAAACGGGTGTATGTACGTCATCCCGCGCACGCATAATACCGGCCGCCAAGGATTTTCCGATTACGACCCCGTGGACCCGGCGCTGAATGTTTTTCCGACCGAGATCACGCCGACGCAACGCAACGATGCGTTGGCGGTCCCGTGCGTGTTGCAGCCCGGCGAGTGCAGTCTGCACGACGGCCGGTTGATGCACGGCAGTCCGCCGAACACCAGTAACATCCGTCGTTGCGGCTACACCATGCGTTACGTGCCGACGACGGTGAAGTTGCTCGACGCGGCGCGCGAGTGGCATCAGTTATATTTGGCGCGGGGCCGGGATCACGCCGGTAATCCATACGCGGACCCCACGAAGAGCTACCCCGAATTGGTGGCCCGACGAGCCGGTCGGGGAAAGAAAGGACACTAGATCGTGACATCAAAGGAACGTTTTCTGACCGCGATGAAAAATGGCGTGCCGGATCGGGTGCCGGTGACACCGGACATTTCGAACTACATCCCGGCCAAACGGACGGGGCGGCCGTTTTGGGAAATTTATTTTGAAGGCAAGGTGCCGTTGTGGCGAGCGTATCTCGACGCAGCGGATTATTTTGGGATTGATGCGTGGAACGCGTCGTGTTGGGGCTACGGCGGCCAATATGAAGCAGGACAGGTCGTGGAACGCGAGACGCATCGGGAATACCGGCCCGAAATGGATGCAATGATCAGCCGCAGCGTGATTCATACGCCCGCTGGGGACCTGACAACCGAGTCAGTCTGTTTCCGCGCCGATCCGCCGAGTCCGACCGAGAAACCGATCAAAGATTTGGCGGCGGATTTCCCCAAGATCAAATATCTACTCCAACCACCGGCCGCCTTGAATCGCCGCCATTGGGACGAAGTCCGCGCCGAATGTGAGCGGCGCGGTCATGCGTTCGGCGTTGGGGTGACCTATCCCGGATTTCACAACTGGTTTAGCTTCGTGCAAGGAGGAGTCGAGGCGTTGACGTACGCCTACATGGACATGCCGGCGATTCTCGATGAATGGTGCGAGCTGCAAACGGAAGCGGGCACGAAAGGGTTGGAACTGATTCTCGCGGAAAAGCCTGACTATGTGCTGTTCGGAGGGTCGGGCACGATCACGTTGGCGTCACCGGAATTGGTGCGGCGGTACACGTTGCCGGCGTTGGCGAAATGGTCGCGAATGTGCCGCAACGCGGGCGTGCCGACCGTGCTGCACAGTTGCGGGAAATCGCGGTTATTGGTGGACATGTTGGTCGAGGAGACGTGCGTGGACTGTATTAATCCGTTGGAAGTGGCTCCGATGGGCGATGTGGATTTGGCCGAGGTGAAACGCGCGCGTGGAAAACAAATCGCCTTGATGGGCAACTTGCACACGACCGAGGTGATGTGGCGCGGCAGCGTGGAGTTGGTCCGGCAGAAAGCGCTCGAGGCCATCCGCGACGCGGGTGAAGGCGGCGGGTTCATTCTCTCCACTGGCGACCAGTGTGGACGGGACACCCCGGATGCCAATTTGTTTGCCCTGCGCGAGGTGGCGGAAGAATATGGCCGATACGATCAGGCCACCGGTCGTTTGGTGAATCCGCCATCGGTTGTGCGCCCGGAACTAACAGCCGCGGCGGTGTGCCGAGTGTCCCGGATCAGGGCGAGGCCAGAGCGGCTTCGATGGCGCGGACGACTTCGGGCGAATCGGGCGAAAGCCGCGGTTCGAAACGGTGAAGAATCTTGCCGTCGCGACCGATGAGAAACTTCGCGAAATTCCATTGGATGGGCCCGGGGAACGGGGAGTCGGGGCCGGTGAGCAGCTTGTAGAGGGGATGTTGATCCGAGCCTTTGACGGCCAACTTGTCAAAGATCGGGAAGGTGACGTTGTATGTTCGCGAGCAAAAATCTTTAATCTCAGCGTTTGTCCCTGGTTCCTGGCCGCCGAACTGATTGCAAGGGAAGCCCAACACCACGAATCCCCGGTCGCGGTATTGGGTATAAAGTCGTTGCAACGGTGCGTACTGTTTGGTGTTGCCGCACTTGGAGGCGACGTTGACGATCAACATGACCTTGCCACGGTAGGGGGCAAGGGTGGTGGAACGGCCGTCAATATCCTTGAGCGGAATCTCGTAAAGAGTCGTGGTTTGAGCGTTCATAGTAGTTGTGATCAAACACAGCGCAGTCAACAGCGGGCTGATTTTCATGGAGGAAAGTAACCCATGATTCGACCTTGTCAATCGCGGGAAGCATCTTGCGTGGCGCGGGGTTTCCGGAACGAAACAATCAACGCAATAGCGCCGGCCACGAAGGAAATCAGAGTGATCGGCACCATGTAGCCGGGCCAGTGCTGCGGCGTGAACCAGCCTGGATAGCCTAATAAACCAGCGTGCACACCGCTTGCACACCCGATGAGACCAGTGATCCGGACGAGCCGCGCGTTCTCGGTGAGTTCGCAGAAGCGGACGTTACGGTGAAAGAACACAGTCGCCAACACGCCGAGCAACATGGACCAACCGGCCTGCCAGGTGAGTTTTGCGCCAATAAAGTATTTGCCATAGTAGGCGGGCGAGAGCAGGAACACCGACAGGCCGACATGGGCAAGCATCAACAACCACGCTGGGATGAGGATGGCGCGCGAGGCCCTGGCTACGCCGCGCTGTCGTTGTATCACGTAGATCATCATCAGCAGCAACGAAGCCAACGCCAGCGATTTGTTCAGTGTGTACACCGGCCATTCGCTCCAGGCGACGCCTTTGAAGCCATTGTACCGAATTGTGGCGTAGGCAATGCAGGCCAGCAATGTTGTCCAGACAGTTTTCATCATGAGTTTCTCCTAGGGGTGTTGACGGACATAGCCGTGTTGTTGAAAGGTTCTCAGCACTTCGGGCCGCCGGCACCAAGCAAGGAATGCGTCACGCAATTGTGGGCGTTCGCTGGAGGCGAGACCCACAATCGTCACCCGTGTTGCGGGGTAGCGGGCATCGGTGTGAATGACCTCCAGTTTGCCTTTGTGCAGCGGGATGGCAAAGTTCCAGATCGCCACGACAT
>CALBCO010000072.1 GCA_937927265.1 uncultured Verrucomicrobiae bacterium
CGGCCAATTTCCAGCGAGCGAATGGCTTTCTGAAACGCCTCTTTGTAGTTCTTGCCGATGCTCATCGCTTCGCCGACCGCGCGCATCTGCGTGCCGAGCCGGTCCTGCGCGCCCTTGAATTTCTCAAACGCCCACCGGGCAAACTTGATGACCACGTAGTCGCCCGACGGCGTGTACTTCTCCAGCGTGCCGTCGCGCCAATACGGGATCTCGTCCATCGTCAATCCCGCGGCCAACAAGGTCGAGACGCGCGCAATAGGAAAACCCGTCGCTTTGGATGCCAGCGCCGAGGAACGCGACGTGCGGGGGTTGATTTCGATGATCACGACGCGTCCGGTCTTCGGATCATGCGCGAACTGGATGTTCGTGCCGCCGATGACGCCGATGGCTTCGACAATGTCGTACGACCATTTCTGGAGCTTCTGTTGGAGTTGCGGATCAATCGTCAACATCGGCGCGGCGCAGAACGAATCGCCGGTATGCACGCCCATCGCATCAATGTTCTCGATGAAGCAGACCGTGATCATCTGGTTCTTGGCATCGCGGACGACTTCCAGTTCGAGTTCTTCCCAGCCGAGCACCGATTCCTCAACAAGGATTTGTCCGATCAGGCTGGCGGCGATGCCGCGGGCGGCGACGGTGCGGAGTTCTTCCACGTTGAACACCATGCCGCCGCCGGTGCCGCCCATCGTGTACGCGGGACGGATGACGACCGGGTAGCCGAGCTTGCCGGCAATCGCTTCCGCTTCCTCGACGGTGTAGGCAAGTTCGCTCTGCGGCAGATCAATGCCGAGTTTGCGCATCGTCTCCTTGAACGCCAGCCGGTCCTCGCCGCGTTCGATGGCGTCGGCTTGGACGCCGATGATCTGGACGTTGTACTTCGCGAGCACGCCGGCTTTGTGGAGTTCGGAAGAAAGGTTCAGCCCGTTTTGACCGCCGAGGTTGGGCAGGAGCGCGTCGGGACGTTCTTTTTCGATGATTTGGGTGAGCCGTTCGAGATTGAGCGGCTCGATGTAGGTGGCGTCGGCCATGCCGGGATCGGTCATAATCGTGGCCGGGTTGGAGTTCACGAGCACGATTTGGTAGCCGAGGCTCTTGAGCGCCTTGCAGGCCTGGGTACCGGAATAATCAAATTCACAGGCCTGACCAATGATAATGGGGCCGCTGCCGATGATGAGTACTTTGTGGATATCGTTTCGTTTAGCCATGATGAAGGCGGACTGTAGGGCACGGACAGTTTTCTTTCAATCCCGATTCTGGTAGTCTCCGCGTGGAACAAATCGCAGTCCGCGGTGTCAGACGCATGGAGATCACATGATGAAACACGCCCTTCTTTGCCTGAGCTTGCTCGCCGTCATCCTCGGCCCATCACGCGACGCGCAATGGAAAAAAGTGGATGAAGCCATGAACAAGGGTCTGCCCAAGACTGCCATCGAGGCGTTGGAGCCGATCATCCAAGGGGCGCTCGCCGACAAAGCCTACGCCGAAGCGATCAAAGCCATCGGCAAAAAAATCGCTCTGGCCGGCAATATCGAGGGGAACAAGCCCGAAGAGAAAATCTTCCGAATGCAGGCCGAACTGGAGAAGGCTCCTGCCGAAATGAAGCCGATGATGGAAACCATCCTCGCGCACTGGTACTGGCAATACTTCCAGCACAACCGCTGGCGTTTCCTGCAACGCACACGGACCGCCACCCCGCCAGGACCAGACATCCAGACCTGGGACCTCGCCCGCATCCTCGCCGAGATTGACAAACATTTCACCGCCGCACTCGCGCAGGAAGAAGTCCTCAAAGCCACACCCGTCACCGATTACAACGACTTGCTGGTGAAAGGCAGCGCGCCTGATCGTTACCGGCCCACGCTGTTCGATTTCCTCGCCTACGAAGCGCTCCAGTTCTACCAAGCCGGTGAGCACGGCGCCGTGAAAGCGGAAGATGCGTTTGAGTTGGATGCCAGCAGCCCCATCTTCGCTCCGGCCGCTGAGTTCATGAACTGGCAAGTGCCCGACGGCGACGAGACAAAAGCCATTCGCCTTTACCAGAATCTCCTCAAGTTTCACGAGAACGATGCCGACCGCTCCGCCTTCTACGATGCCGACCTCGCCCGGCTCATCTACGGCTACAATCAAGCCGTCGGCGAAACCAAAAACGACCGCTACCACGCCGCGCTCAGACATTTCATCGAGGCCAACGCCCAGCACGAGATTTCGGCTCGCGCCCGCGCCACGCTGGCCGCGCGTCTGCACGAAGACGGCGATTCCGTCAAGGCGCGCGAGCTGGCCCAGCGCGGCCTCGGCGCCTTCCCGGACTCCGCCGGCGGCGCGATGTGTTTCAACCTTATCCAACAGATCGAATCGAAGTCGGCCCGCCTCGACACCGAGCGTGTCTGGAACGAGCCGTGGCCGACGCTCAACGTCACCTACCGCAACATTACGAAGGTCTATTTCCGCGCCGCGCTGCTAAATTTTGACGATTATATTCGCCACACTCGATGGGGTTATGGCGGAATGGACGAAGACCAGCGGAAACAACTGCTTCGCGCCACGCCTGCTCTCGAATGGGATGCCGACCTGCCGGCCACGACCGACTACAAGGAACGAACCGAGAAACTGCCGGCCCCCACCAAGCTGAAGCCGGGTTTTTATTTCATCCTCGCCAGTCATGACAAACGATTCGGCGAAGAAGAAAACCAAGTCAGCGCCGCCGCCGTCTGGGTCAGTGATCTCGCGTTGATCGTACAGTCTCGATCCGATGGCCAACCGCATGGCGGTTTCGTCCTCCACGCCAACAGAGGCCGGCCTGTTGCCGGCGCGACCGTTCGCATCTGGCAGCGGGACCGGGAAGGCTGGTTCAAGCCGATTGCGCCGACAAAGACCGATGAGAATGGCCGGTTCCAATTCCCAGCACAGGGGAAAAATGTGGTGTTGCTCGCCGAACACGACGGCCATGCCGTCTCTAGTCAACGAGAGTTTGG
>CALBCO010000073.1 GCA_937927265.1 uncultured Verrucomicrobiae bacterium
TTGGCGGCGGACGCAGTCCGTTTGGTCGGCCGGCCAGCCCGTTTGCCGGTTGGGAAACGGAGTTTGCCGGAGCAGAGGAATCCGCTGCACCGGCCCGCGGCGCGGACATCGAGGGCGATATTCTGGTCACGCTGGAAGAGGTCTTACACGGAGCATCCCGCGAGATTAGTGTGCGCAAGACCGATCCGCATACCGGCCGCACGGAAACCCACACCTACCGGGTTCGCATCCCCGCCGGCGTGCGCGAAGGCCAGCGCATCCGGCTGGCGGGGCGCGGCCACGCCGGCGCGGGTGGCGCGGGCGACCTGTATTTGCGGGTGAAATTCGCCAAGCACCCCGACTTCCGCGTCCGCGACTACGATCTCTACTATGACCTGCCGCTTGCGCCGTGGGAGGCGGTGCTCGGCGCGCGGTTGCATGTGCCGACGTTGGCGGGGCGCGCCGCGTTGACCATCCCGCCGGGCACGTCGAATGGTCAGCAATTCCGGCTGCGCGGCCAAGGATTGCCGACCGCCACGGGAGGCCGAGGCGATTTGTACGTAGTGGCCACCATCGAGACGCCGGCCACCATCAGCGCCGCCGAACGCGCATTGTGGGAGCAACTGCGCGACCGCTCGAGTTTTCATCCGCGGAGGACACCATGAGCGATGCCCTGCAACCGTTTGAATCCCCGGTCGCCACACTGCACAGCCTGGAGGTCATTACCACGCTGACCGGGCTGACGCGCCGCGAAGTCCTGTTGTGTTACCGGGCCGGAGTGGTGCGTGCCCACTCCGCGACAACGGACGAGCCGCTGCAATTTGACGATGAGGCGGTGTACACGTTGCGGCGCGTGGCGCAAGTGCGCGCGGCCTATGGCGTCAATCTGGAAGCAGCGCGGTTGATCTGCGAGTTGCTGGACGAAGTGGAGCGACTGCGCGCCGAACTAGATTTCTGGCGCAACCGGTAATCGCCGGATCAACCGTCCGCCAGCCACCGATACAATTTCCGCAGCCGCGCCAGCGACAACTTCGGCGGCGGATACCGGAATCGGAAATCCAACAAAGTGGCGCGTCGCACCACGGATCGCCGGTGACTGAAACAGTCGAAGCTCGCCTTCCCGTGATACGCGCCCAGGCCGGATTCACCCAGTCCGCCAAACGGTAATTCCTTGCCGGTAATGTGGACCACGGTGTCATTGATACAGACGCCGCCGCTGCGCGTGCCCGCCACCACACGCTCCTGCGTGGCGCGGTCGTTGGTGAACAGATACAACGCCAGTGGCGTCGGCCGGTCGCGGAGCTTGGCCAGTACCTCGTCGAGCGCGTCAAAATCCAACACCGGCAGGATCGGCCCGAAGATTTCCTCCTCCATCACCGGTGCATCCCACGCCACATCGGTCAAGATCATGGGCGGGATGTAGAGGCCGGTAGCGTCACCGGGGACGAAGGCGCTGAGCCGGTCGAAGTGCCGGCGGTTGATGATGCGGCCATAATCGGGACTTTGTTGCGGGTCGTCGCCGTAGAACTCGCGCACGGCTCGGTGGAGCGCGTCCACTAACGATTGCCGGATGCGACGATCCACGAGGACAAAATCAGGGGCGACACAAGTCTGTCCGGCATTCATGAACTTGCCCCACGCGATGCGCCGGGCGGTGACATCGAGCGGCGCGTCGGCGCAGACGATGACCGGGGATTTGCCACCGAGTTCGAGTGTGACCGGCGTGAGATGTTTGGCGGCCGCTGCCATCACAGCCCGGCCCACTGTCGTGCTGCCGGTAAAGAAAATGGTGTCGAACTTTTCCCTCAACAACGCCTCGGCCACTTGCCGGTCGCCTTCGACGACGGCGAGATATTCCGGCGGGAATGTGTCGGCGATGAGTTGGGTGATGACAGCGGCAGTGTGCGGCGCGAACTCGGAGGGCTTGAGGACGGCGCAGTTGCCGGCGGCGATTGCGCCCACGAGCGGAGAGAAGAGAAGCTGGAAGGGGTAGTTCCACGGGCCGATGATAAGGGCGACGCCGAACGGTTCGGGATGAACCGCGGCGCGGCCCGGCCACGCTAGCAGCGGGAGGCGGCGGCGCTGCGGTTTCATCCAAGCCGGCAGGTGTTTGAGCGCGTGACGGATGTCACTGAGGACGAAGCCGATTTCGGAGGTGTATGCTTCTTGCGGCGGTTTGCGGAGGTCGGCGCAGAGCGCGTCGAGGAGCGCGGCTTCTTGTGACTCGATGGCGGTTTGCAGCCGTCGGAGTTGGTCTTGCCGGTAAGCCTGCGGCCGGGTGGCACCGGTCAGGAAGAATTGGCGTTGCCGGGCAATGAGTGGCGCACAGTCCATATTTGGTAGCGGAATTGTCGGCGGTATCGTGTATCTTCGTCAAGTGATGATTCGACTATCGGTGATTTTGATGTTCGTGGGAACAACCGTTGCGGGACGGGCGGAAAAAACACTTGAAGCCGGTGTGGCGGAGTTCAATGCGGCCTATCAAGCATGGGATGGGGCGGGTTTTGCGAAAGCGTCAGCGATGTTGGCGGCGACGACGAACCAATACTGGCGCGGGGTGGCGGAGTTTCATCGGTTGCTGTGGTTGACGGGGGGAACGAATCGGACGGAGACGGCAAAGGCGTTGGAGACGACGATTGCGACGCTGCAACGGGCGGTGCAACTTGATCCGCAAAACGGCGAGAGCCGGGCGTTGTTGAGCGCGACGTATGGGCTGAGCATCGGGGCAAACCCGGCGCGGGGATTGTGGTTAGGGAAGCGGCTGCTGGATCAGGAGAAGTTGGCGCGGAAATGGAGTCCCGACAATCCGCGCGTGTTGTATTTGGCCGGCGTGAATCGCTTTTACGGGCCGGCCATTTTGGGTGGGAAGAACGAGGGATTGAAGTTGTTGTTGGCGGCGGAGAAACTGTTCGCGGCCGAAGCCGGCATGACCGCAGGGCCGGCCGATCCGCGTTGGGGACGGAGCACGTGCCTCGGGTACATCGGCAAGACATACGACGCGCTGGGCAAACCAACGGAAGCTGAGGAATATTTTCGCAAGGCGCTCGAGTTGAACCCGCAGGACAAACTCGCGAAGGCGGAATTGGAGAAAAGACAAAAGGTAGGGACGGACCGCCAAGCCGTCCGAGAACCCATTACGAAAGCGGCGCGCCCGGCGGTCGCGCCCTACCAACGTCATGAGGAATCACCGTGAGCAAGAATGTCATCATCATCGGAGCCGGGCTGGGAGGATTGTCGG
>CALBCO010000074.1 GCA_937927265.1 uncultured Verrucomicrobiae bacterium
GCTGGCGGCGATGGTTGTCCCGTTGCAGGCAGCGGATCAGGTGGTGCTGGCCGTGGTGGGGATGAGCGCCTGTTTGGGGGCGGTGGTGCGCGCGCCGGTGACGGGTATTTTGATTGTGTTTGAGATGACGCATGAATTCGCGCTCGTGCCCGCCCTGATGCTCGGCGCGTTGGTGAGTCAGGCGATCAGTCGTCCGTTGTTGCGGCATAATTTTTACGACACGATTCTCCTGCAGGACGGGCACCGGCTGGAACATCTCATTCCGCCGCGCAATTTGACCGGTTGGCATGAGCAACCCGTCGCGGCCATCGCCAGCAACGAAGCTGTCACCGCGCGAAGTTTGGACGCGGAAGAAATCACGAAACTGTTGCGGGAGTATCCGTACGAACGTTTCCCGGTATGTGTGGACGGAACGATCCGGGGAGTGTTGTTGCGGAGCGAGGCCAGGGCCGCGTTGGCGGAGCGGCGCGCGCCGCGGCTCGAACCCGCGGTCTGCTGCGCCACCGGAGCCAGTCTTCATGAGGTCAAACGCCTGCTCCTTGAATCCCGTGCGGGGCTTGTGGTCGTGAAGGCGACAGATGGTGACCGACTGCCGGGCGTGGTCACGTGGCATGACTTATTGCGCGCGGAACTCGCGCTGGCGGAGAACGCCCATCACCTTGGATGAGGTTGGCGGATGAATGGAACGATGAACAAAACTCTTGAATTTGCTTTACTGGCCAACGCGACGTGCCTCTCGCTGTCGGATGTGCCGACGTGGCCGGTCGCCGATCTGGTGCGCGCCACCGGCGACGAACTGGATCGCGGGGCGCGATTGTGCGCGTGGTTCGGCGTGCCGGACGAGAACGGCACGGAAATCGTCGCGGTCATCGCGTTTGATGCGGACAACACGTTGGCGGTGGCGCGGAGCACGCCGTTTCGCGGCGAGTATCCGTCGCTGACGGCCACGCATCCGCAGGCGCATTTGTTTGAGCGCGAAGTGTGGGAACAACACAACTTGATTCCAAAAGGGCATCCGTGGTTGAAGCCGGTGCGACGTGGCCGCAACGGCGCGCCGGCCAACGGCGAGTTCTTCCGGGTGGAAGGACGCGAGATTCACGAAGTCGCGGTCGGGCCGGTTCATGCCGGCATCATTGAGCCGGGACATTTCCGGTTTCAATGCAACGGCGAAGAGGTGTTGCATTTGGAAATCGCGCTCGGCTACCAGCATCGCGGCATCGAACGCGCGCTCGTCAGCGGGCCGCACTTGGCGACGATGAGCCAGATGGAAACGATTGCCGGTGACACGACCATCGGCCACGCGACGGCGCACGCGATGGTGCTGGAGGCGCTGGCCGGCACGGAAGCGCCGTTGCGGGCGCAATGGTTGCGGGCGATCGCGCTGGAACTGGAACGGCTCGCCAATCATACCGGCGACATCGGGGCGCTGGCCGGTGACGTGGCGTTTTTGCCGACGATGTCGGCGTGCGGAAAGATTCGCGGTGATTTTCTGAATCTGACCGCGATGATTTGCGGCAACCGGTTCGGGCGCGGTCTCGTCCGTCCCGGCGGTTGCCGGCAGGACTTGGAACCGGCGCGGGCCACCGCGTTGCTCGAAAAACTTCGCGCGTCCATCAAAGACGTGGAGGAAGCGATGGAGTGGTTGTGGGACGCCAATTCGGTGCGGTCGCGGTTCGAAGGGACCGGGACGGTGCATACGGAACAGGCGGCGGCGATGGGGTTGGTCGGAGTGGCGGCGCGGGCGTCGGCATTGGTGCGCGATGTGCGGTTCGATCATCCGGCTGGCTGGCATCGGTTCGCGCAGTTGCCGGTGGCGGTCTGGCCGGGCGGCGACGTGGCGGCGCGGGCGAAAGTGCGCTGTTTGGAAATCCAACGCAGCGGGACGTTTTTGGAGGAACAGTTGGCCGCGCCACCGGAGGGCGAGATTCGCACTCCGCTTCCCGGACTCGCAGCCAATTCGCTGGCGGTCGCGCTCGTCGAAGGCTGGCGCGGCGAGATTTGTCACGTCGCGGTGACCGGGGTGGGCGGACGGTTTCAGGCGTACAAGATCACCGATCCATCGTTTCACAACTGGACGGGGCTGGCGCTCGCGTTGCGCGGGCAGGCCATCTCCGATTTCCCGCTCTGCAACAAGAGCTTTAACCTGTCGTATTGCGGATTTGATCTCTAGCCATGTTTGCCATCAACACCATTCTTCATCGTGTCCAACGCGGTTGCCAAACCATCTCGTATCCGGCCGGTCCCGCGCCCGCGCTGCCCGACCGGCACGGTGGCGCGTTGAGAGTGGACGGTGCGAAATGCGCGGACAGTTGCAGCGCGTGCCTACCGGTATGTCCGACGGGCGCGATCACGCGGTCGGCCGGCAGCCTAGTGGCGTTGGATTTGGGTAAGTGTATTTTCTGCGCGGAATGTGTCGCGGCGTGCCCGACCAAAGCCATCACGCAGACCGGCCAGCATCCGATGGCGGTGCGTCGCCGGGAAGACCTCGTGCTCGGCGCACCCGGCGCGGAGGAGTTGCGGCTGGCGGCGGCGTTGGATGACAAACTGCGGAAACTTCTGGGGCGGTCGCTCAAGCTGCGACAAGTCAGTGCCGGTGGGTGCAATGCTTGTGAAGCCGACACAAATGTGCTCGGCACGATTGGTTGGGACTTGGGGCGGTTCGGCATTCAGTTTGTCGCGTCGCCGCGCCACGCGGACGGCTTGCTCATGACTGGCCCGGTGACGAAGAACATGGAACTGGCGCTGAAGAAAACCTACGACGCCGTGCCCGCGCCGAAGATTGTGATTGCGGTGGGCGCGTGCGCGATTGCCGGTGGCCCGTTCATCGGTCACGAGGAGCATCACAACGGCGTAAGCGCGATTGTGCCGGTGGATTTGTTCATTCCGGGATGTCCGCCGCACCCGTTGACGATTCTCGATGGTCTGCTGCGGTTATTGGGCCGGCTGTGATGTTGACGCGCTAAAACTTGTACGTGACAGCTAACTGTTCGCGCACGGCTTCGCCGGCTTTGGCCGCGAGGTATTCGGTGCGCAGGTACATCAGCTCTAGCGACAACGTCAGGTTGGCCGTGAGCGTGTAGTTGGCGTTGGCAAACACCACCCAGTTGAAGGTGCGATCATTGTCTTTCTTGCCGGTCAGGTCGTCGTCATCGGGATCATCAAAGCCTCCGCCGACGTTGAATTGCCATGAGGCGCGCGGAGTGAATGTGGCTGCCGCCCATGCACCCCGGGTGGTGATGTCGCCCTTCTGACCAATGCCGCCGAGATACGCAAAAAGGTTCTCACCATAGAAGAATTCGCCCTGTATCAGCAGCCACTTGGTGATGGGGAGTTGAAAGTCGAGGTTGACAGACCACGTGTCCACGTGCTCGTGACCGGTAATGATTCCCGCAGTGTTGGTCACGTGTTGGTCTTCCTGGCCCCAGTGGCCGGAGACGCCTATAGTAGCTGATCTGCTGCCCCCAACCGGGAAGCGCAGACTGCTACGCGCTTGGATTGTCGGCACCGCCGCATCCGCGCCCGAATCCACTGAGCCGGTGACGAACGTGCTGTCGGTGATTGTGCGGGTTGGGCCGAGTTCCAGCTTGAGTTCAGTGGAGTCGGAGAAGGCGAAGCTCTGGGTCAGGCGGAGTTGGGGCCGGCGGTAGCCGACGTTGCCCTGCCACCAGCCAACCGAGTAGTTCACCGTGGGCATGAACAGTGGGGAAATGATGTCGGACGTTTGCCCGGCAAGGACGGCAAACCGTTTTTCGGGCCAAGCGAACACGGCGTAAGCGTGGCGCAACATCGGGTTGGATTTGTTCTCGCTGGCGCCGCCGCCGTAAAAATCAATCTCCACCTTGCCGCTGGTCGTAACCGCACCGACTTGGGGGCCGGTGATGTTCAAACCGAGTCGCGTCTGGTTGGCGGTGAGACTGAATTGCGAATCGTCGTTGAGGATGGATTCGTTTTCGACCCAGCGCGCGAAGTTGCCGGGGTTGACCCGTGAATCGTCGTAGGCCCCGTCGAGTTTGACGTAGCCGTACAATTCCAATTCCAGCCCCGCCATGACCGGTTTCTTTTTAGAGTCGGCGAGTTGGTGCAGCCGGTCGAGTTTTTCCTGGCTCAACGACGCGGTGGTCAGGTGTTTTTTAAGCTGGCCCAGCTCGGCTTCCAATTTGTCCAACCGTTGCCGGAGCAGTTGGTTTTCCTCCTGCAACAAGCGGATAGCCGCGTTTTCCTCCGCGGAGCTGACTGCGCCGGCCAATGCCCCAACTAAAATCACCAAGCTCAATCGTTTCCCAAGCATCAGTCTCCTTTCGCCGGGTATCGGGGTGAGACATTGCTGTTTTATTGATACCAAATCCCGCTAGCCCGCGTCAAACTCACGGTGTCCGCACCCGGAGCGCGCGCTCGACGAGTGTGAACCGCACTGGCGCTTGGCCGGCGAGTTCGCCGTCAAGTTGAAACGGCGCGCTGCCCGCGATGGGTTGGCAGGTGAACTCAGGGGCTTGGAGGTAGCGGACATCAGCAAGCCGCGGATGCCGGCCCAACGCGACGGCTGCGGTGTAGCGCAGCACGTCGGCATAACCGCCACGTTCGAACACGCAGACATCCAACTGGCCATCATCCAGCCGCGCCCGTGGAAATAACGGGAATGGGCCGCCGTAGAACCGGCCGTTGCCGATCAGCACCACCGCTCCCTCTTGGCGCTGGCCTTCGTGCTGGACGAACCGCTTTGCCGCCGGCTCGCTGACGGGTAACGAAGAACCGCCGCGCTCGGGGAGCGCCGGCCAGTTAGCTGACTCGCAGGCGACCTGCACCCGTCCGCATGGTTTGGCTACGGCCTTCAAGCCTGCCCAGATGTAACTCAGCGGCCCGACTTTTTTCTTCAGTTCCCAACTCGCGTGCTGCACCGCCCAGGCATCAAAGCCGACCCCGGCGAGTTGCACGAAATACCGGCTGCTACCGCCGGCGGTGGCGCACCCCAGATCAATGGTCCGCGTCCGGCCAGCCGCCAACACCGCCCACGCCGCCGCGAGCCGACGCGGCAGTCTCAGTTCCTGCGCGAAGACGTTGACGGTGCCCAACGGCAACACGCCCAACACCGGCCCCTCCGGGCCAAGGCCGTTGACGACTTCGTTGACCGTGCCGTCGCCACCGGCGGCGACAACGCAGCCGTGACCGGCTTGCGCCGCTTCCGCAGCCAGTCGGCGCGCGTCGCCGGGACCACTGGTCGCGGCGAGCACCACGTCGCCGGTGGCGGCTTTCGTTTGGAGGAAGCGCAACAGGCGGCGCGATTTTTCGCCGCGGGCCGCCGGGTTGAAGATGACAAAAAATCTGGCCATCGCTCGGATTCGCGCTATTCTATCCGAGCAACAGGAGAGAACAACAGATGAAAACATGGCTGAAAATCTTGGTGACACTCGCGGTGCTGGTGGTTCTTGTCTTGGTGGGCGCGTTCTTCTATCTCAACAACTACGTCCAGTCGCCGGCGTTCAAACAGACGGTGCTGGCCTCCGCGAAACAGACACTGGGCACGGAGGTGAAGATTCAAGAGTTGCAGGTTTCGTTGTTCAGTGGCATCAGCCTGCAAGGTGTCGCCATCGCCAACCCTCCCGGTTTTGACGGTGACCTGTTGACTGCGCGGGCGTTTGTGCTGCGGTACCGGTTGTTGCCGTTGCTGAGCCGGCGGGTGGTCATTGAGCAACTGGTGCTCGAACAGCCGAAGATCGTGTTCTCCCGCAACGCGAAGGGCGACTGGAACTACGATCAGCTCGGCGGCGCCCCCGCCACCACCCCCGCCAAGACCTCTGCCGCCGCGGCGACCAGTAGTAGCTTGCCCGCTGCCCTGAATCTCACGCTGTCAAAACTCGCGCTCACAGACGGCACCATCGTCATGCTCGGCGAGGGCAACAAACCGCTCGTCCAAATTGACGGCATCAATCTGACCACGGGGGTGAACCTGACGGGCGGCACGTTGTCCGGCCAAGGCGAGACGAAACTGGCGTTGTTGAACATCGCGCAATCGCTGTTGATCCGGCAGTTGGGCGCGCCAGTCGTCATTTCGGCGGCAGAAGTCAAACTCGCGCCGGTCAGCGGTAAATTGGCGGGCGGCACTGTCGGCGGCGCTTTAGGGTTGCAGTTGGCCGGTGGGTTCAAATACCTGCTGGATTTACAGATCAAAGACAGCAGTGTGGCCATGCTGTTGAAGGAGGCCGGCACGAAAGAAGTGCTCACGGGCAAGTTGCAAGCCACGGCCAAACTCGAAGGCACCGGTGGTTTGCCGACCATCACCGGCGGCGGCAAAGCGGAGGTCGCCGACGGGTTGTTGGTGGACGTGCCGCTGCTCACCACCATTGGCGCCCTGTTGCAAATCGAAGAATTGAAGCAGTTGAAGTTCACCGAGTGCGTGCTGGAGTTCACCATGACCAACAATCTAATGCAAACGCCGGCGATCAAGATCACCGCGCCGAAAGTGCAGTTGACGGGCCGCGGCACGGTGCAACTCAGCGACTACGCGCTCAACCACGAGTTCACGTTGGCGCTGGCGCAGGATTTGTTGAGCAAACTTCCGAAAGAAGTCCGCGAGGCGCTCTCCCAACGCGCTGACGGCTATTACACGTTAAGTTTCAAGGTGACCGGGCCATACGATGCGCCGAAAACGGATCTTGCCGCCGTGCTGGCCAAAGGTGCTGGTCAGCAGTTACTCAAGAAGGGGTTACAACTTTTGAAATAAATAGCGCCTAAGTGCTCAAGTGTCGAAGTGCTGGAGTGGATAAGTGGTCAGGTGTTTAAGCTCGATTTCTTTGGGGGAGAGCCTGCTGGCCACGACTGGGCTCGCTGGGGCAAAATTTCCAGCAGGTGCAGATTACAACAACAAGGTCGCTTTTAAAACCCAATCGGTAGCGTACTTGTCCACTTAAACACTTATGCACTTAGAGCCTATCCCGAAACCTCCGCACAGCGGTATGTGATGATGCCGCAACAGAAGTGAAGCAGCGCCAAGTAGTTGTCCGCCTTCTTCTCCCATCGAATCAGAATGCGACGAAACCGATTCATCCACGAGTGCGTTCGCTCC
>CALBCO010000075.1 GCA_937927265.1 uncultured Verrucomicrobiae bacterium
GGTCATGTGCGGATAGCAGGTTGGCCCGAAGTCCAGCGCTTCGCGGCGACCGCAGAACAACACGGCCCAACCAAACCCGGTAAGGAAACAATGACGGATTAACCAAAACACGCTCTCCGTAGCTTGACAATCACCATAGCAAGCCGCGGCTCTCCAGGCGTCGCCAGTCGGTTGTGCGCCATCAAGACGGTCGCGGAGAGACTCGACCTGCTGACTCACATCCTCGGCCGGTAGCTCGTCAACGAGGCGCGCCCTTCAACCTATTTACCGCAGTTGAGCGGCACAACGATGCCATTATCAAGCCCGCGAACCATTGGCGCATGAGCCGGAGCATCATCCAGCGAGTGAATAGTCTGGCACGTTGTCCCCACCGCGCCGTCGGCTGGCCCGCAACCAATGCAACAGACCGCGGGCTTATTCGCGGGTGCCGGCCGACAAATCCGCTGCCGTTACCCAACTCAGCGAACTGCTCAGTTACATGGAGCAACATTACATCGAGCCGCTGACCATCGAGCAGATGGCGCGAGTCGTCCACCTGTCGCCGTCCACGCTCTTCCGCGCCTTCCGGCAAGTCATGGGCCGCCCGCCGGTGGATTATCTGATCCGGCTGCGGATCGGCAAAGCTGCCCAACTGTTGCGGCGGCCGTCCTTGCGGGTCAGCGAAGTCAGCGAAGCGGCTGGCTTCAACGACAGCAACTATTTCACCCGGCAATTCACCCGCATCATGGGCGTCAGCCCCTGCGCCTACCGGCAACAACACTGGTAACGAACCGATCAACACCGAGTTCAGTTTCCCCCTTTTGTATGCTGCTTTTTGGCGTGTTCCCGCACAATCGCTTCGGGCAGAGGCAATCCCTTTCAACCTGAATTCTGCAGTTGAATTGTCGTGGGTGCGACCGCCGGGCGCGCCGAAAGCCATATTTACCTTTGAACCAGCGGCGCGCCCGGCGGTCGCGCCCTACCGTTCATCCGGCAGATGCGGCCATCCATCCACTGCCAGTGGTTGGTCCTGCGGGGCATCGGCTGTTCTTCCCACTTTCAACTGCCGGCGCTATTGCGGGACCGGCTTGAAGTTCAGGGGGACTCTTGGGTAATGATGATTTTCTCAATCTTCACTGGCTGCTCGCGGGTCTTGACCTTGATGGCGTGGACACCGGCCGTCAACTGCACCGGGCCGGCCACGGCGACATCATCCACGTAAAGCTCAGCAGCATCATGATCGGCTTGGAGGGTGAGGGTGTAGGTGGCGGTGGCCGGGCTGGTCACGAGCCAGCTTTTCCAAGCGTGGGCCGGCAACTGGGCGGGAGTTGTCTTCGGCAACCATGAAGGCCCATAGACACCCGCGACTTCGCTGTGCGCATGTTCGTCCGTGGGCGTCAGTGTGCAGGGCAAGCGCCGTCCGACGGTCGGAGTGACGGGCAGCCGGTCGTTCAGTTCCTGAACGCATTGCAGCAGCGGCGCATCCCGCTGCGCGATGTGGCGTTGGACGGGGTAGAAATAGGCATAGATGTAGCCGCCTTTTTCGCCCCAGACATTGAAGGCATTGCGCAATGCCTGTTTGGTCAGTTCCGGGTTGGTCACGTCGCTGCCAAAGCGGAGATCATTCCAAGCGAGCATGCTGTAGTGGTCGAAGTCGCCTTGCACCGCCCAACCACCTTCGTAGGTACACGGGACGAGCCCCCAGTTGTAGGCCATCTCGCATTCGCCTTGCGCGATCTTGTGGTAGCCGGTGAGCGGGTCCTGGCCAATGGCGTTGCCACCCTGCGGGAAGTTCGGCGCACCGGGACCGCCGTAGAAGGCTTCTTCGCTGCTGAGGTGCACCTCGTCAATAAACACTGTGCTCGCGCCGGGCTTGACCCGTTCGAACGTGACGGTATGCGTGCCGGGATCGAGGTGGAACACCTTCGTCGCCGCATAGTGGAATGCATAGTTGCGCCCTTCCCATCCGCCAACGGGCAACAGCGTCGGCGTGACATCGTCGCCGTTCACTCTGACGCGAATCGTCTGGTCGCCACGGCTGGTGTTCCAGCCGCCCCAACTTTGTTTCTTGTAGTCGTTGGAGAGCCGGTCCAACGCGGGGCTGAAGGTGATCCAATACGCGCCGGGCTTTTCCACGGTGAACTCGCAGCTCATGCTGCTCTCGCCTTGAAGAAACGCGCACTGCGTCCCGTATGCGAACTCCGGCTTTGTGCCCTCCTTGCCCCACGGTGGGACAAACTCAATGGCGGACGAATCGGGTGGCACTCCGACAACTCCCTCCGCTGTGCGCAAGCGCGCGGTCGTGAACCGCATGTTGACGGGACCGAAGCTGAAACTGCCGGGTGTTTCCTGCCACGTTTTGCGGTCAACGCTCGTGACGGCCGCAAGGATCGTCACCGCCGGCGCAGCGCGCACCGCCACCGGCCCGAAGAACCGATCGGTCTGGTTGCCCGCCTTTTCGCGCGTGACGAGGTAGTAGGTCTTGCCGGCTTCGAGATAGGCCGGCATCGCCTTGTCCCGGCCAAAGGCTCGTTCGGCGCACCATTCGTAGCCAAACGCGTCGCCGGCAAACGTGCTCAACCGGGGCGCGCTGCGGAAGCCCGCCACTTGTGCGCCTTGGGCGTCAAAAATGGCCATCGTCAGATTCGGGCTGGAGCCAAAATGTTTGCCCGTGTGCGCCTGGCTGATCCAACGCCCCAATTGGTACACAAACAGGTCCTGCGGGCCGACAGTGAATTTGCAGCCCACCCACTGATCGGTCTCCGGCACCGGCGCAGGTTTCGCCGGCAACTGGGGGACGCTAAAGGCCGGTTGGCTGGGCAGCCGCACATCGGCGATACCGGCATTGCCGGTAAACCGCCAGCCAGTATTCACGGGCCGCAACACGGCCGTGCCTGCGGGCACCTTCACGTCTTCGAACCCGCCGTTGGGGATCAATGCACGGTCCATCAACCCGAACTTGTTGGCGCAGCCATAGTAGATCGCCCCGCCCCCGCCCCAAAGATACTCGCGCGGTGGTTGCGGCGTGCCGCGATACGTACTCGCCGGATCGGCTTTGTTGAAATAGTTGTCGAGGAACTGCAACATCGTGTTCATCAACGGACCGGCATATTGTCCGAAGCACATCACGCGCACCCGGTCGCCCAGCGCGCC
>CALBCO010000076.1 GCA_937927265.1 uncultured Verrucomicrobiae bacterium
CACATGTTTCTACAACGTGAGTATTTTCAAAAAGTGGAGGTAATCGTAGTTTTCTTGTCAAGTCTACTTTATTCAGTACACTGATTGCAGGCTTGCCCTTGTAAAGCTCAGCAAGCGCATAATCCGACTGTGACAGGCGCCTTGAATAATCGAAAACGTGTAATACTAAGTCGCAGTTTGACAGCGCTTTGGCAATTCTGGCTACGCCCATAGATTCCACTGTTCCCCGTGGTGTTCGGTATCCTGCTGTATCAATAAACCGAACAGGAACACCACAGATTTCAGTAGTCTCTTCCAATGTGTCACGCGTGGTTCCTGGTACTGGACTGACAATTGCCCGGTCGCGACCGATAAGTTGGTTAAGTAGGCTTGATTTGCCCACGTTCGGGCGCCCTACGATTGCGATTCCAATTCCATGTCGGAGAACACTCCCCTCCCTAGCAGTAAGCAGAAGATTCTTAATTTCGTCGGTCGCTACAGCGAGTTCAGCCGCAACGTCGAAATCTCGTAGTACATCTATGTTTTCGTCAGGAAAATCCAAGTACGCCTGGATATAAGCCAGTATCTTAAGCAGGCGCTCACGCAGAGTGGTTATTTTGGCTGAAAGTTTCCCCTCCAAGGCACGCATTGCGGCCGCCTGTGCGAGACTGGTTTTTGCGGTGATGAGGTCCATGACCGATTCGGCCTGAGTGAGGTCAATTTTACCGTTTAGAAACGCGCGCTTGGTGAATTCACCCGGTTGAGCCAGACGGGCGCCCGAGACAAGACAGAGGTCTAGAACCTGCCTCACAGTAATTGTACCACCATGACAATGAAACTCGACGGTGTCTTCGCCGGTGTAACTTTGTGGTCCTCGCATGACCGTCAACAAGATTTGGTCGAGGACGGTATTTCCCTTTACAATAGAGGCTACGAAGACTGTACGATTGGGCAACGCGGATGGAACGCCTGCATGACACCTCACCATGACATCGGCCACCGCCAGTGCCCGTGGGCCGGAAAGGCGAATGATCGCAATCGCCCCGCAGCCAATCGGAGTTGCAATTGCCGCAATGGTATCCTCCATGTCCCACCGCAAATTGCGGGCCGACACTATAACCAATGGAGGAAAAATAATCAACAGCGCGAGGTGACCAAGGTTGTGACTAGAAGTGACGGTGAGTTCCGGGTGAATTCGGACCTGAGCCAGTAGCGCTCCCATAACTGGTTGGCCCGCGCTGTGCGCCACCTCAGCATCGCTTCCGCATGCGGTTCAGTCCACCAACTGTGTCGGCCAGCTTCAGCCGCCGTTGGATCACATGCCGATGCCCGCTCGCCACTTCCCCAGAACCCAGACAGAGTCCCCGCACTCGCCCCCGGCGTAATCCAGATGCCCCAGCCAGTTGCTCAGATCACGCCGCGCATGGCGTACACCGGCGTCTGCACGGCACCCGGCAGCTCCCCTGCGTGGCCCATGCTCGCAAGACCGCTCCCGCCTTGTTGTCCAGCAACCAGCCTTGTTGCCGCTGCCCCCCCGCCGGGGGCGTCGGCCTGATCACCGTGGCCGCCGCCGCGAGGTAGCCGCTGACTTGGTAGAAGTCCACCCGATACCGGCCTAGGACGCCAAACTGCTCCTGAAACTGGTTCAGAATCCACGGCGCACCATCGCCCACGCGTTGCACGTACGTGGGCGACCCCAACCCCGCCACGCGCACGGTGGCCGGCCACACACCTCAAGCCTTAAAAATGACCGCCACCTCCAGTCACACCCGTGGTGAGGCGTTGCGTTGACACTGCCGGCTAGGGGTGATAGCTTTTTCTCCGAAAGGAAAGCCGCTTATGGGCGCAACAAAAAGAGATTTGTCCGGGGTGTTTGCGACAGAGGTTCACTCGCGGCGAGTCACTCGGACCACCGACTTGGGCTGGATTTCTTACTTCGGCCCAAAGGGAATTACGTTTGTGACGAGCAAGTATTTTCCAGTGTGGACTGAGCTGGGCGTGGAGATGTACCTGCCTCCAACGAAGGCCCGCCACGACCAGACGGTGGATTGCCGGGGTGTCGTGGTTCAATGCACCCAACGGCAGACCGGCAACGGATTTGAGGTTGCGCTCTGGTTCGTGGACCTGCCCCGGGGCGCGGCAGCACGATTGGCTGAACCAAAACCAATCTAGTCCAACCCCCACGGATTTCAATTGCGCGGTAGTTCATGGAATATCTTCATAGCCTGCTGAAATTTGCGCTCAACATGAGCGCTTCCGATATTCACATTAAACCGGATCATCATCCCACTATCCGCGTCGCGGGTGAATTGTTTCCCTTGCAGGAAGCCTGGCCGACGCTCGCCCAAGTGCGAGAAATTGTGCGCGCGATCCTGCCACGCCATCTGGAAGCCCGGCTGGACCGCGAAAAAGAAGTGGATTTTTCCTATCACATGGAGGGCTTGGGACGATACCGTGTGAACGTCTATTATCAGCGCGGCCAACTCGCCCTAGCACTGCGTCACGTAAAATCGCATATCCCTACTTTTGAGGAACTGCGGTTGCCGCCGCAACTCGCGCAAATCGCCGGGGGCGACCGGGGCATCGTCCTGGTTTCGGGGGCGACCGGTTGCGGCAAATCGAGCACGCTTGCCGCGATGATTGATCATATCAATAAAACGGAGAAATGCCACATCATTACCTTGGAGGATCCGATTGAATATCACTTTGAGGATTTGCAGTCCGTGATCGAACAACGCGAGATTGGCTTGGACACGCTGAGTTTTGATCGCGCGCTCGTGCATGTCATGCGCCAGGACCCGGATGTCATCATGATTGGCGAGATGCGCGACAGCCAATCGTTCATGGCTGCGCTTGCGGCAGCCGATACCGGACATCTCGTGCTGACAACCCTGCACACGACCACCGCTTATTCCGTTATCGGCCGCGTGCTCGATTTCTTCCCGTCACACGAACGGGATCAAATGCGACGGCAAATCGCTGCCAATTTACTGGCGGTTGTGTGCCAACGACTCGTGCCGGCGATTGGCGGGGGTCGCGTCCCCGCCGTAGAGATCATGATCAATACTCCCACCGTGCGGAAACTGATCATAGAAAATCGCCTCGATGCGTTATTTGCCGCTGTTGAAACCGGCACCGAGGACGGCATGCAGACTTTTAACCAGTCGCTCTACAAACTGGTGCAAGCAAAACTCATCACCGAAGAACATGCCTTGGCCAATGCGACCAATCCTGAAGCGTTGAAAATGAATTTCCGGGGAATCTTTCTTGATGAATCGCGGCGGATCCTTGCTTCCTCCTGATTACTGGGGGTGACTGGAAGTGGCGGTCATTTTTAAGGCTGGGGGCTGGGGTGGGTGAGATTTTGGGTTGGTTCCCGGCCATCATAGGGGATAGTGATCTGGTTCATGAACCAGTTGTGTGAGGTTGAATTGGCTGTAACTGGTTTATCGTTGGCGGCATGAAACGAATTTCTCGTCTGATTCGGCGTCACTTGGAAGGTGATGCGAAACCCGCTCTTTCACTCCCCACTCTCGCCGACACCTTCCACCTCGAACGCACCGATGAGACCCTCACCGCCTACGGCGGGTTGGCCGCCTACAGTGCCTTCGTGAAGAAACTCGGCTGGATCGCCGATCTGGCCGCGCGCGCTTTCCCATCGAACGCACCAGCCCCAACGCCTTGCCGTTGCAGCTTCGAGTTGAATTGTTTGTGCGAAGGCCGACGGATTAAATGCCGGGCGTGGCGGCGGTGGCGCGGATGAGTTCGACGAGGTTGCGGCGCAACGTCGGTTCACCACCGGTGAAACGGATTTTCTCGAAGCCGAGTTCGGAGAAGAGGCCGATCAGCGTGAGAAGTTCGTCGTCTTGGAGCAGGGCGTTGCCGGGACGGAAGGCCATTTGTTCCGGCATGCAATAAACGCACCGGAGGTTGCAGGCGTCGGTCAGCGAGACGCGGAGGTAATTGATCGTGCGGCCGTGTTGGTCAGTGGCCAAGGTCAACCACCGTACTTTGCCGGCTTCTCGCGAACAAGTGCCGGTTCTGCCAACGGACGCACGTGGGATAAGTCGCGGGATGCGACGGGACGCACTTGCGAGGCGGCCATCGGGCGCTGGCAGTGGGCCTTCCACTTCGTAACGTGGATCGAAGCCCGTCTCGCGTATCCGCGTCACTTCCTGTGTCAGACCGTGCTCCCGGAACGCTTGGGCGAGCCGCTCCCATTCCTCGACGCGAAACCCAAACTCCGCAAAGAACCGGGCTTTGCTTGCGCCATACCGGTGAGCGGGGTTTAGCAAATAGTCAGCGATCTTTTCCCGCCCCACAATCAACGCCCGGACGTTTGGCAACTTCATTCCACAGTCCGTCGAAGCGTGCCGGTGGTGAGGATTTTGGCGCGGAGGCCGCCTTTGCCTTTCATGGATTCCTCGGCGCCGGGGGCGACGGCTTGGTCCATCCAATAGCAAGGCCGGCATTCTTCCGTGCCGAGGAACCGGATGCCTTGCAACTCGAATTCTTTTCCAACAAGGGCGTTGAGGTCGAGTCCCTCGGTGATGACGTTGCGGCGATAGACGGAGGGCGGGGTATTGGGTTTGCCGAATTTCTCGCAGAGTTGCCGGTGGACTTCGAGGGCGAAGAAGGTGATCTGGCCTTTGGAATCTGGTTTCTCGCCAAAATACCGGTCGCCGACCAAACCCTTGCCGGCAACGCATTCGACGGTGTCCACTTCGAGGACGGGATTTGTGCCGGGCGGTTGTCCGTGGTGGCCCCGGTAGTTGTGAGCGGGGGAAATGTAGATGTGGCGAATGGCTGGCATCATTTCTCCAACACGTCGTTGACCCAGGTCATGGCGCGCATCATTGAGGGGAAACCGATGGTGGTGGTCGCCAGCAATGCGGCGTGGCGGATTTCTTCGGGGGTGGCCCCGGCATCCAATGCACGGCGCACATGCGAACGCGTGGCGCTTTCCAAACCGGCGCCGAGGGCGATGCCGATCTTGATCAACTCGCGCGTCTTCGGGTCGAGCGGGCCGTGCCAGTGACAGGCTTCGCCGAGCCGTTCGTAGGCTTCGACGACAGCCGGGAACTCTTTCTTGAATTGCTGATACGCCTTGGGCGGCGCGGACGCTTTGCGTTTCATAACCGTATTCTACCGCGAGTCCTTACCAGAACCAACTGCCGGATTTGTTGACCTAAGTCAACTCCCCACGGCCGACCCTGCTCTACAAGGTGAAGTGCGGGACGCTAATGACCACACTTGAGCCACAATTCCGCGTGGAACTGCCGGGTGAGGGCTACCATCGCGGGCTGATTTCGTGTCAAGTGGCGTGTCCGGTCCACACCGATGCGCGCGGGTATGTGCGGGCGATTGCAGCCGGGAACTTTGAAGAAGCCTACCTCATTGCCCGTGGCCCGAATCCGTTTGCTTCCATCTGCGGACGGGTCTGCGGCGCGCCGTGCGAGGCCGCCTGCCGCCGCGGCAAAGTCCCGCGCGTGGATGATGACGGACATTTTGTTGCGCCCGACCGGCCGATTTCGATCCGTGCCTTGAAACGGTTTGTCTGCGAACAGTTCGGCCCGGAAGTGCGGCCGCCCGCCGACGTGCTCGATTCCGTCCGCCACTACCTCCCGGCGGTGTGCGCCGATGCGGAGGAGATGGCCGGGCTGTTGAAGGCGGGCGTGGCCGGACAGTTCAAGCCGGTAGCGGGGCAACGCATCGCGATCATCGGCGCCGGGCCGGCGGGGCTTTCGGCGGCGCATGATTTGGCGTTGATGGGGTTCAAGCCGGTGGTGTTCGAGACCGAACCGATCGCGGCGGGGATGCTCGCGGTCGGCGTGCCGGCGTACCGGTTGCCGCGCGAATTGATTCAACGCGAAGTCGCCGTCATTCAGGCGCTCGGCGTCGAAGTACGCTGCGGCGTAACAGTCGGCAAAGACATTTCCTTCGACCAACTCCGGCAAGACTTCGCCGCCGTCATCATCGCCGTCGGCGCAAAATCCTCGCGCGCTTTGGGCTTGCCGGGCGAACGCGGGCCGCGTGTGTATGGCGGCGTGGATTTGCTCCGCGCCGTCGCGCTGGGCGAGAAAATGGACATTGGCCGGGAAGTCGTCGTCATCGGCGGCGGCAACGTCGCCTACGACGTCGCCCGAACGGTGTTGCGGCAAATCGCGCTCGACACCGCCCGCACCGCGGCGCGGTTGCCGGGCACGGGCACGGTGCATCTGGTGTCGCTCGAAACGCTCGAAGAGATGCCGGCTGACACGGTGGAAATCCTCGAAGGCGACGAAGAAGGCATTCACCGGCTCAACGGTTGGGGGCCAGTTGAGATTGTGCGCGATACGGCCGGTCAGGTGACGGGCGTGACGTTTCGCCGCTGCCTCCGCGTGTTCGACGAACAGCGGAAGTTCAGCCCGGTGTACGATGATCACGCGAGGCAGACTGTGCCGTGCGACACCGTGCTGCTCTCGGTCGGCCAAGCGCCGAACTTGTCGTTCATCAGCCCCGACATCGAACAGATGCGGCCCGGCTGGCCGAAGGTGGACAAAGAGACCTTGATGACGACGGCACCCGGTGTGTTCGTGGCCGGTGACCTCGCGCATGGGACGCGGCTGCTCATTGACGCCGTCGCCTCCGGCAAGGCGGCGGCCCGGTCGGTTTACCGGTACCTTACCGGCCGCACGATTACGCTCGAACAAACCACGGCGCATGTGGAGTTGCCGATGTATCAGCGCGAACGCGGGTACGAATCCATCCGCCGCGTGCCGGTGCCGGTCAGCGAACCGCACGAGCGTCTAGAACGGCCGGACAAGCCGGTCGAGCTGGGTTACACCCGCGACCAGGCCATGCGCGAGGCGTCGCGGTGCCTGGATTGCGGGGTGACGCCGGTGTTCGATGGCGCGCGCTGCGTGCTCTGCGGCGGCTGCGCCGATGTCTGTCCGACGCAATGCCTCAAGCTCGTCCCGCTCTCAGACCTCGGCATCGAGGTGGCCGGTATGAATGCGGAGAATGATTCGGCGATTCTGAAAGACGAAGACCGCTGCATCCGTTGCGCGCTCTGCGCGTGGCGTTGTCCCGTCGAGGCCATCACGATGGAGCGCGTCTGTTTCAGCACGAATTGGAGGACGGTATGAACGAAGTACAGCAATTGGTAGGGACGGACCGGCGGGCCGTCCGTTGCTGTCAACGACGCGGCGCGCCCGGCGGTCGCGCCCTACCAACGGAGAGTTGGTCATGACGACACAAGCTACGAGCAAACGTTCGCGGCTCGACCCGGAACCGATGTCGCGGCGCGACTTCCTTGGCAAAGGCTCGTTGTGGGCGACGGCGGCGGCGCTCGGCGTCGCGACGCTTGGCATGTTGCGGTTGCCGAAAGCCGCGGTGTTGTCGTCGCCGTCGAAGAAATTCAAGGTGACCTTGCCGGACTCGCTGCCTCCCGGCCAACCATTCATCCCGCCGGGCCGGTCGGTGGCGTTGTACCGCGATGCGGAAGGCGTGTATGCGGTGTCGTTGATCTGCACGCATCTGGGGTGCATCGTCAAACAACACTCGGACGGTTTCGAGTGTCCGTGTCACGGGTCGCAGTTCAAGGCGGACGGCGCGGTCGTGAAAGGCCCGGCCCCGCGCGCGTTGGCCTGGCACAAAGTCACCGGCAGCGCAGGCAACTACGTCGTGGACGAAGGCGTGACCGTCCCCCCCGGCACGTATTTGAAAGCATGAGAACGTCGAACAACCAATCTTGCCGTTTCCGTTCAGGCGGGCCGGAAACGAACGCGCCAGCCTTCGACAATCGCCAAGCGGCCCGGCAGTTGGGCCAACCAGTCGGCGCGCAGCAGGAACGTCTCGAGCACTTTGACCACTTGGGCCGCAGTTGCATCGTCGGGGAGTTGCAGCACCACAATTCCGGCGTAATCGGCGGGCGGGTAATTGCGAATGTCCGCAAAGTCGAAGTCGCGGGTCGCGATCGCGAGTTGGTTGCGTCGGGCGTGGGAGGCAATCACGTCGTCGCTGGCGTGCCGCAAGCCGATGTCGCGCACATCAACGGCTTCGTGTCCCAAGCGATGCAACAACGGGCCGGCGGAACGCGGCAGGCTGGCATCCAGCAGAAAGCGCATCGCCGAGACTCAGGTGGGCAGGAGATGATGTTGTTCCTGATCCACCAATTCGCCGGCAAACTTCAACGCGGCGCGAATGTCCTCGTCGGTCAAATCGTACTCGCGTCGGACCTCGTCGAACGTCATGCCCCCGGCCAAGCTGCCGACCACCAAGGCGATTGGCGTCCGCGTGCCGCGGATGACCGGTTTGCCGTGGCAAATCTTTGGATCAATGACGATTCGTTCATGCATGACGCGGGACAGCTTACGCGATCCGCCCGCCCCGCGCAAGCTTGCCGGCGACGCTCACAACAGACGGATCACAGGTAATCGTGATGGATACCGGACTCCAAACCAAATCCGCGCTCCGCGAATTCGCGGATAATCTCTGGCATGCGCCGCGGCGGATCGCGGAGACGATGTTCCGCAGCGGGAAACCGAACACCGACCGGACCCGTTCGACGTTTGTGTTTGGAAATGTGTTCCTGCACCTGCACCCGGCGCGCACGCACCGCTGGTCGTTGCGCTGGTGCACGACGTGGGGGGTGGGCATCCTGTGCGGCGCGTCGTTTTTGATCACGCTCGTGACCGGCGTGCTGCTGATGTTTTATTACAAGCCGTACCCGGACGTGGCGTACCAGTCCATCAAGGATATTCATTTCGTCGTGCCGACCGGGCAATTCATCCGCAACATCCATCGTTGGGCGGCGAACCTGATGGTGATCGGCGTGTTTTTGCACATGGCGCGGGTGTTTTACACGGCGGCCTACCGGGCACCGCGCGAGTTCAACTGGCTCATCGGGATGGGGCTGTTCATCGTGACGCTGGCGTTGTCCTTTACCGGCTATCTGTTGCCGTGGGATCAATTGGCGTACTGGGCCATTACCATCGGCGCAAACATCGCCCAGTCGCCGCGCGAGATCACCGACGCGCTCGGCATCACCGACAAGTTCGACATCGGCGGGTTGCAACGGCAACTGTTGCTCGGCTCGGACGTCGTCGGCGAGGAGGCGCTGATCCGGTTTTATCTGTTGCACGTGATGATTCTGCCGTTGGCGCTGGCGATGTTGATGGCGGTGCATTTCTGGCGGATTCGCAAGGACGGCGGGCTGGCGCGGCCGGACGATGCGGACCAGCGGCTTGGGCCGCCACCGGGCGACACGTATCCGGTCTTCACCGAAGCGCCGCAGAAGACGTATCAACTGGCCGCCGTTGTCAAAGGCCGCACGCCGGCCGTCGGACGCGGCCCGGAGAACACCGTGCCGACGATGCCGCATTTGTTTTACGCCGAACTGGGCGTGTTCATGCTCACCATCCTCATCTGTCTTGGCTTGGCGATTTGGATGGATGCGCCGTTGAAGGAGCTTGCCAACCCGAACGTGCCGGAGAATCCCGCGAAAGCGCCGTGGTATTTTCTCGGCTTGCAGGAACTCGTCTCCTACTCGGCGTTCATGGGCGGGGTCGGGATTCCGATGATTGTGTTGATCGGGCTGGGGCTGATTCCGTATCTCGACCGCGAGAAAACCGGCACGGGCGAATGGTTTGGTGGGCCGGGCGGCGGGCGGCTCGTCGCGTCGTCGGCTGCGTTTGGGTTGGCGGCGGTGCTGGCGGTGGAAGTGTTCGCGATCCGATTTGGCTGGCTGCGCGAATGGTTTCCCGGCATCCCGCAACTGGTCATCACCTTCATCAATCCCGGCACGCTGATCGCCGCGATTTACGCGTTGTACTCGCTGCGGGTCGTGCGGCGGTTCAACTCGGTGCGCGCCGGCGCGCTGGCGTTGTTCACCTGTTTCCTGTGCGGGTTTGTGGTGCTGACGATTGTCGGCACCTATTTCCGCGGCCCGAACTGGCATTTCTACTGGTCGCCCGCCGACTGGCCGATGCACTGACGCCATGAATAAGAACAAATATCTTCTGCTCATTTCCAGCCTCGGCTGCTTGGCGTTGTTGTTGGTGGCGGCGGCGCAGGAGAACATCTTCAAACCGTGGCGACGCATCCAATCCGCCGCGCGCGCGGAAGCCGGTCCGATCGAAGTCAAACTCCGGCAAATCGTCGTGCCCGGCCTGCGGACCGCCGACCGTTGCGTCACCTGTCACGTCGGCATGGCGCCGGGCGAATCCGGCGTGACCGGACCGAAAGTTGTCGCCGCGCACAAACGAATGCCGCACGATCCCGCCGACTTCGGCTGCACCGTCTGCCATGCCGGGCAGAGTTACGCGACCGAGAAAGCCGACGCCCACGGCGACGTGCCCCACTGGCCGTCGCCGATGATCCCGGCCAAGTACGCCTATGCCGGTTGCGGTAGTTGTCACACGCACGTCCGCGTTCCGAACACGACCGCGCTCGAACGCGGCCGGTTGGTCTTTCAACGCCTCGATTGCTACGCCTGTCACCGCGTGGACGGACGCGGCGGGACGTTGCGGGTCGGCGGCGCGCACGGGATGGAAGGCCCGGATCTCTCCAGCGCGGGCGCGACCGGCTACGATCCGCGTTGGTACGAGAAACATCTCGCAAAATCGGAATGGAAAAACCTGTTCGGCCCGATCAACGCGGCTGACCGGGCGGATTTGGCGGTGTTTCTCGATTCGCACGTCGGCGCGCCCGGCCTCGTCGAAGCCAAAGCGCTGTTCCACTCGCTCGGTTGCCGGGGTTGTCACAAGGTCAACGGCGTCGGCGGCGACGACGGCCCGGATCTTACCCGCGCCGGCCAGCGCGACCCCGCGCTGACCGATTTCAGCCGCGTGACCGGCGAGCGGACGCTGGAGAATTGGCACAAACAACATCTGCGCGACCCAGCCAGGATCGTCCCCGGCTCCGCGATGCCGGCGATGGGATTGACCGACGAACAGATCGAGCAACTGACGTTCTACATTTTCTCGCTGCGCCACAGCAATTTCCCCGAAGCCTACTGGCCGAAAGATCGCATCCGCGCGGAGCGTTTTGGCGAACGCGAATTCGCCACCGACGGCGCGACGTTGTACACGACCTTCTGCGCCGCGTGCCACGGCGCGAACGGCGAAGGCCGCCGCTACCCCGGTATGCCGCTGTTCCCGGCGGTCGGCAATCCCGATTTCCTCGCGGTGGCTTCAGACGAGTTTCTCGCGCAAGCGATCACCAGAGGCCGGCCCGGCCGACGGATGCCGGCCTGGGGTGAGAAGGAAGGCGGATTGCGACCGGAAGAAATCAGCGCTGTCGTGCAGCACCTGCGCCGTCTGGGCGGCCCGGCCGAGCCGGACACCAAACCGTCGCGCTGGGCGCAGGGCGATGTGGCTGCCGGCAAGAAGCTCTACGCGGTCAACTGCGCCGGTTGCCACGGCGCAGACGGCAAAGGCGGCGAAGCGTTGGCGTTGAACAACGCCGGTCTGCTCGCCGCCGCCAGCGACACGTATTTGTTCAAGACGATCGAACGCGGTCGGCGCGGCACGGCGATGCCGGGCTTCACCCAAGCATCCACCGTTCACCCCGCGCTGTCGCCGGAAGAAATCGAAGCGCTCGTGAGCTTCATCCGGACGTGGGAGAAACGGTGAGTAATGGCGTTTCCATATTTGACGGGTCTGTCGTCATTTATCATGATATATGACGACTATGACGACAAACTTACCATCTGCAGAGGTCGCTCCCTTCATCGGGCGGGCGGTGGATTTGGCGGGGCTTTTGGCCAAGAAGTCGTATTTCCTGTTTGGGCCGCGCCAGACAGGCAAGACGACGTTGGTGCGCCATGTGTTGCCACAGGCGCGGGTGTACGATCTGTTGGATTCGACGGTCTATCTGGCGCTCAGTCACCGGCCATCGCGGTTGGCGGAGGAGCTTGGACCGCGTGACAAGCTCGTGGTGCTCGACGAAATCCAGCGATTGCCGGCGTTGCTCAACGAGGTGCATCGGTTGATCGAGGAGCGCGGCATCCGCTTTCTGCTCACCGGCTCGAACGCGCGCAAGCTGCGGCAGGGCGGCGTCAACCTGCTTGGTGGTCGCGCCCGCACGATGCATCTGCACCCGCTCACGGCGAAGGAACTCGGCGACCGTTTCAATCTCGACCGGGCGTTGACGCGCGGGTTGCTGCCCTCGATCTATTTCTCCGATGACCCGAAGGCTGATCTCACAGCGTATGCCGGAACGTATTTGCAGCAGGAGATTGTTGCCGAAGGCGCGACGCGCAACCTGCCGGCGTTCAGCCGGTTTCTGCGCGTGGCCGCGCTCTGCAACGGCACAATCGTCAACTTCACCAACATCGGCAACGATGCTCAGGTCGCGCGCACGACGGTCTATGAGTACTTCGAGATCCTGAAGGACACCCTGCTGATCCAGGAGTTGCCGGCGTGGCAGAAATCGAAGAAACGCAAACCGCTGGTCAGTTCCAAATACTACTTCTTCGATGTCGGTGTCGTCGCGGCGCTGCAAGGCCGGGAGTTCCGTCGCGGCACGCCCGAGTATGGCGAGGCGGTGGAAACGTGGCTTTTGCACGAACTGGTTTGTTACCGGGATTATGTGTCGGGTGAGCCGTTGAGCTACTGGCGGTCCACCTCCGGGTTCGAGGTGGATTTCCTGCTGGGTGACCACACGGCCATTGAGGTGAAGGCCAAGGAGAACATTGCGCCGCAAGACCTGCGCTCGCTGCGCGCGTTGGCCGAGGAGAAGAAGCTGAAGCGGCTGGTCTGCGTTGGCTTTGAACCGCGCCGCCGCCAACTTGACGGCATCACGGTCTATCCGGTGCAGCAATTCTTGGAGGCGCTCTGGGGTGGCGAATTCAAGTGATGCAGACTGAAAGGAGTCACAAATGAGCAAAGAACTATCACGACGCGAGTTTTTGGCGGCGCTGAGCACGGCCGGCTTCGGCGCGCTGGCGCTGTCGGCCACGAAGGCGTGGGGACTGGAGGCGGTGACGAATCCGCTGGCCGTGTATCCCGACCGGGATTGGGAGAAGGTCTATCGCGACCTTTGGAAGTACGACTCGAAGTTCACGTTCCTCTGCGCGCCGAACGACACCCACAATTGTCTGCTCCACGGTTATGTTCGCAACGGCGTCATCACGCGGATCGGGCCGACGATGCGTTACGGCGAGGCGGCCGACCTGGCCGGTAATTCCGTGTCGCACCGCTGGGACCCGCGCATCTGCCAGAAGGGGCTGGCATTGACCCGCCGATTCTATGGCGACCGGCGCGTGAACGGGTGCATGATCCGCGTCGGCTTCAAAAAATGGGTCGAAGCCGGTTTCCCGCGCGGGGCGGACGGGTTGCCGCCGCGCGAGTATTTCAACCGCGCGCGCGACGAGTGGACCCGCATTACGCACGACGAGGCGGCGATGATCGCGGCGAAGGCGCTCAAGAACATCGCGGAGACCTATTCCGGCGAGGAAGGCGCGAAGAAGTTGAAGGCGCAGCACTACGAGCCGGAAGTGATCGAGGCGATGCAGGGCGCGGGGACGCAATGCCTGAAGTTCCGCGGCGGGATGCCGCTGCTGGGCATCACGCGCGTGTTCGGGTTTTACCGGCTGGCGAATTCGATGGCGTTGCTCGACGATCATATCCGCAAGGTCGGCGCGGACAAGGCGCTCGGGGCGCGCGGATTTGATAATTACTCGTGGCACACCGATCTGCCGCCCGGCCATCCGATGGTCACCGGCCAGCAGACGGTCGAGTTTGATCTCGACGCGGTCGAGCACGCGAAAACGGTCGTCGTGTGGGGCATGAACTGGATCACGACGAAGATGCCGGACGCGCATTGGCTCACCGAAGCGCGGATCAAAGGCACGCGCGTCGTGGTCATCGCCTGCGAATACTCCGCCACCGCCAGCAAGGGCGACGATGTGGTGGTGGTACGCCCCGGCACGACACCCGCGCTGGCACTCGGCCTGGCCAATGTCATCTTGCAGGAGAAACTCTACGATGCCGACTACGTGAAGCGGTGGACGGATCTGCCGTTGCTGGTGCGGATGGACACGTTGAAGTTCCTGAAAGCCGAAGACGTCTTCGGCGCGAAGCCGGCAGCGCTCTCGAATCAGACAACCGTGCTCGGCGCCGACGAGAAGGAACCGCCGCCGGGCGCGCAGCGCAACATCGTCATTCCCGGCAAGCTGCGCGAGGAATGGGGCGACCGGGTGTGGTGGGACAAGACCACGAACACGCCGAAAGCGATCACCCGCGACGAGGTCGGCGAGAAATCGCCGGTCGCCAATCCGTTGCTCGAAGGTTCGGTCGAGGTTACGCTGGCCGACGGCAAGACAGTGCGTTGCCGGCCAAACTTCGATCTCGTGAAGGAATACGCGGCGCATTTTGATCCGAAGACGACCGAGGAACTGACGTGGGCGCCGGCCAAGACGGTCGAGGAACTCGCCCGGCATATCGCCAAGCATCCCGGTACGACACTGTTTGCGATTGGGATGGGTCCGAACCAGTTTTTCAACGCCGACAACAAAGACCGCGACATCTTCCTGCTCGCCGCGCTGACCGGTAACGTCGGCCAAATCGGCGGCAACGTTGGCAGCTATGCCGGCAACTATCGCGTTGCGTTGTTCAACGGCGCGCCGCAGTACATCAACGAGAATCCGTTCGACCTCGAACTCGATCCGTCAAAACCCGCGCGGGTCCGGCAGTACTGGAAAGCGGAATCGGCGCACTACTACAACCACGAGGATCATCCGCTGCGCGTCGGCAACAAGCTGCTGACCGGCAAGACCCACATGCCGTGTCCGACGAAGACGATGTGGTTCGCCAACGCCAACTCGATCCTCGGCAACGTCAAATGGCACTACAACACCGTCGTCAACGTCCTGCCGCGCATCGAGATGATCGCCGTCAACGAATGGTGGTGGACCGCGTCGTGCGAGTGGGCGGACATCGTATTCGGCGTGGATTCGTGGGCGGAGTTGAAACACCCCGACATGACGGCGTCGGTGACGAATCCGTTTTTGCAGGTGTTCCCGCGCACGCCGTTGCCGCGCATCTTCAACACGCTGGGCGACATTGAAATCCTCGCGCTGGCTGGCAGCAAACTCGCCGAGCTGACCGGCGATCAACGCTTCCACGATTGTTGGAAGTTCGTCCGGGAAGGCAAGACCGAGGTATATCTCCAGCGCATCCTCAACGCTTCGACCAACACGAAAGGCTACCGGATCGAAGACCTCGAAGCGAAAGCGAAAGAAGGCATACCGGCGTTGATGAACAGCCGCACGACGCCGAAGGTCGTCGGCTACGAGCAGATCACCGACTCGCGTCCGTGGTACACCAAGAGCGGGCGGCTGGAGTTTTACCGGGACGAGGATGAGTTCATCGAAGCCGGCGAGAACCTTCCCGTCCACCGCGAGCCGGTGGACTCGACGTTCTACGAGCCGAACGTCATCGTCGGGCCGAAACACGAGGCGCTGCGCCCCGCCCAACCGGAGGATTACGGCGCCAGACGCGACGATCTCTCCTGCGAGACGCGCTGCGGCCGCAACGTCGTCAAAACTTGGGCCGAGACAAAAGCCTCGGCGCATCCGCTGGCGAACCAGGGATTCAAGTTCATCTTCCACACCCCGAAATACCGGCACGGATCGCACACGACGCCGATTGACACGGACATGATCGCGGTGTTGTTCGGGCCGTTCGGCGACCTGCACCGGCACGACAAACGCAGCCCGTTCGTGACCGAAGGCTACGTGGACATTCATCCGCAGGACGCCAAAGACATGGGCGTCGAGGACGGCGATTACGTGTGGATTGATCCCGACCCTGAGGACCGCCCCTTCCGCGGTTGGGAGAAAAACAAGAAGGATTACGAGTTTGCCCGGCTGCTCTGCCGGGCGCGCTATTATCCCGGCACGCCGCGCGGCGTGACGCGGATGTGGTTCAACATGTACGCCAGCACGCCCGGCTCGCGCGAAGGTCATCTCAGCCGCGCCGACGGCTTGGCGAAAAATCCGCGCACCGGCTACCAAGGGATGTTCCGCAGCGGCTCGCATCAATCCGCCACGCGCGGCTGGCTCAAACCGACGTTGATGACCGACTCAATGGTGCGAAAGAATCTCTTTGGTCAAAGCATCGGCAAAGGTTTCCTACCGGATGTGCATTGTCCGATCGGTGCGCCGCGCGAAGCGTTCGTGAAAATCACCAAGGCCGAGCCGGGCGGGATGGACGGCCACAAACTGTGGCGGCCCGCCGAGATCGGCATCCGTCCCAGCTATGAAAGCAAGGAAATGCAGCAATACCTCGCCGGCGGTTTCCTCGCCGGCGCAAAGAAGGGAGTCTGATCATGGCGCGCGTGAATAATTGGCAACTGGGACGGGAGATGGCGTATTGGTATCCCGAGAACCGGCCGCAGAAACAATTCGCGGCGGTGTTCGACATCAACAAGTGCATCGCGTGCCAGACCTGCACGCTCGCTTGCAAGACCACGTGGACCTCCGGCAAGGGGCAGGAGTACATGCTCTGGAACAACGTCGAGTCCAAGCCGTACGGGTTCTATCCGCTGGCGTGGGATTTGAAATTGTTGCAGATGCTCGGCGGCGCAAACTGGGTCAAGGGCGTGTATCCCGGTCAAACCATTTTCGAGTCCGCGCCCGCCGGCAAGCGCGCGCTCGGGTGGCGCCCGGAAGAACGCGACTATGCGTATCCGAACGTGGGCGAGGATGATTGCGCCGGGCAGATCGAGAATGGGGCGGGGCTGCAGGTGCCGCATCTGACGTGGTTCTTCTACCTCGCCCGGATCTGCAATCATTGCACGTATCCCTCGTGTCTGGCGTCGTGTCCGCGCGGTTCGATTTACAAGCGGCAGGAGGACGGCATCGTGCTGGTGGATCAGGGACGTTGCCACGGGTATCAGGAATGCGTCCAAGCGTGTCCGTACAAGAAGGTGTTCTTCAACCCGCTGACCGGCACGAGCGAGAAATGCATCGCCTGTTTCCCGAAAATCGAGAAGGGCCTGCAACCGCAATGCTTCGTCAACTGCATCGGCAAAATCCGCATGGCCGGCTGGATCAGCGCGCCGGACAAAGCCAATCCCGACAACCCGATTGATTATCTGGTCCACATCAGGAAAGTGGCGCGCCCGTTGTTCCCGCAATTCGGGCTGGAACCGAACGTCTATTACATCCCGCCGATTCACGCGCCGGATTCGTTTCTGCACCAGATGTTCGGGCCGGGCACGAAGGAGGCGATTGAGGTGTACCGCAACACGCCGAACGATCCCGATCTGGCGGCGTTGATGTGCTTGTTCGGGTGTAGCGAGAAAGTCATGCCCCGCTGGAAACGCACCGGCGACGTGGTCATGGGAATGGAGGAGGACGGCACGGAGATCGTGCGCGTGCCGGTGCGCGAGCCCGTCCACATCCGGCAGGCCTTTGACCAGAAACATCAAATCGCCCGGATCAACTGTCCGTGATTGAGGTCATCATGAAACGCACTTCTCACCTGTCGTTGGTAGGGCGCGACCGCCGGGCGCGCCGAGTTCTTGAACTGTCGCGGACGGCCCGGCGGTTCATCCCGCCCCTTTTGATCGTTGCCGTCGTATTGGCCGGCTGCCAGAAGGCGCCGCCACCGCCGGTCACCAGTGTTGTCCTCACCTCCGCCACCCGCTTGCCGGCCGATCCCGGTGACGCCGCGTGGCAAGCCGCGCCGGAGCACGTGGCAAAACTCATCCCGCAAGACATCGTCGAGCCGCGCCTGCTGAAACCCTCCACCGCCGAAGTGCGCGTGCGCGCGTTGACTGCCGGTAACGAAGTCGCTTTCCGGCTGGAATGGGCCGACCCGACGGTGGACAACACGCCCGGCCCCGGCAAGTTCACCGATGGCTGCGCTGTGCAATTGCCGGTCAAAGCCGATCCATCCCTCCCGGCCCCGCAGATGGGCGAACCCGGCCAGCCCGTCGAGATCACCTTCTGGAACGCCAACTGGCAAGCCATTGTGGACGGTCGGCCGGACAACCTGCGGGCGTTGTATCCGACCGCGCAGATTGACCATTACCCGGCCGATGCGGCCACGGACGCCGCGGCCAAAAACGAGATGGCCGCGCGTTATTCACCGGCGCGCGCGCTCGGCAACAATCGCGGCGGCCCGCGCGCCGTGCCGGTCGAGGACTACCTCGCCGAAGGTCCCGGCACGATTGCGCCGAACAAGGCTGCCAACTCCAAGGGTACCGGCAAGCGGACAACGAACGGTTGGGTGGTGGTCATCACGCGACGGCTTCCCGAAAGCCGGCAAGTGGCGTTTGCGGTGTGGGAAGGGGCGCAGGAAGAAGTCGGCGCGCGCAAGATGCGGACCGGCTGGATTCCCTTGAGCCAGCCATGAAGACACAGCGCAAGGTAGGGCGCGACCACCGGGCGTGCCGGGTTCGCAAATCAACCAACGCCAGCGGCGCGCCCGGCGGTCGCGCCCTACCA
>CALBCO010000077.1 GCA_937927265.1 uncultured Verrucomicrobiae bacterium
GCAGCAAGTCGGCACAACTACGATTGAGCAGATCGAGTTTTGTTTGGAGCGGAGGCAAGAGTGCGGCGACGGCGCCGCGGTTGGTCTCCAGAGTGGTGGCGGCGGTCAAATCGGCGGCGCTGGTTTCGAGCATGGTTTTGAGGCGGTCCAACCCGGTCAGTAAACTTTGTTTGTGCGCGAGTCGTTCGCCGATGATCCGATCGAAGTAATCCTGTTGCGTGGCGAACACCGAGAGCAACTGGGAACGCGCCCGGGTGACTTTGCCTTGGGCGGTGTCGTCCATCGCTTTGCGATTGAGCGTTTCGAGGTCAGCGGCGGCGGCTTGGATTTCGTTGACCAGCCGGATGGCTTCCCGGATGACCACGCCTTCCGGTGTTTGAATCGAGTAGGACTTCAGGCGGTCGAACATCTCATTCAAACGCATCTCAAATTGTTTCATTTTGAGGATTTCGACTTCCTCGCGTTTGACTTTGTCGTCGCGCACCGTCGAAGGGAGGGTATAGGCAGCCAACGGCGCCGACGGTCGGTCGGTGGTGACCGGCATGACGTTGGTGTGAACGGCGCTGCGGAGTGTGACGAGTAGATTGGTCTGTTGCAGATTGGCGGTGCCGAGCAAGCACAGCGCCCGTTCGAATCGGGCTTGGGGATCGTCTTTGGCGAGGGTGATGAGTTGCTGGTACACCGGCAGTGCCTCGGTAAACTTTTTCTGCCGCAACAAACTTTGGCCATACATGCGGTAGTATTTGGTTTCCGTGCCGAAGTACTCGGCCCCGCGCTGGAAATGAGTAACGGCATTGGTGTAATTTTTGTTCAGGAAACTGGTTTCACCGAGGTGAAGGTAAATCTGTTTCAACCGGTCGCGGTCCACACGTTGCGGCTGACTGGTGATCTGGAGATACCGTTCGTAAGCGTTGGCCGCCTCGGCCAGTTTACCGGCGGCAAACAGCGCTTCGCCGCTCTCAAAATAACATTGTTCGAGTTGCGCGGCCACCTCGGTGGCCAGTGCCGGATGCAGGGCCAAAGCGCGGTCAAAACGTTCTGTGGCTTCGAGATATTTGCCATTGGTGGCCAGTTGGTTGGCTTCCTGCGCCAACAGATGGGCTTGGGCTTGTTGTTGCAGGGTCTGGAGCATGGCCTGATTGTCGCGTACGGAAGGCGCATTGCGGTAATTGTTTTGCATCTGGTTGGTCAGTTGCACCACCGCTGCTGGGTGCTCGCGTGGATCCAGTCGTCGCAACTGGGCCAGCAACACCGCCGCCTGCGTTTCCTCCAATCGCGCCAAGGCCGCGTCCAACTCGGCCTTGTGCGCTTGGAACGTGGGCGTGTTGGCAAAATCACGGGCAAATGCCCGGTAGGCTGCCAACGCCGCCGCCGCCGAACTGTCTTGTTCGCGTTGGACGGCTTCGGCCCAGCGCGTCCGCGCCAGCGCGTCGCGTTCGGCCGCCAACTCCCGATCCAAATTGTCTGCTTCTGCCTTGAGTGTCTCGACAATCGCCGCGCGGGGGTACGTAGCCAACACTTGGCGGAATTGAGCGAGCGCCTCGGGGCGTTTGCCCGCCGCCAACGTCGCTCGCGCTCGCGCCGCCGCGGCCTCGGCTTGGGCGTTGATGACCAGTTGTTCGATGCCTTGAGCGACGTTCTCAAAGTTCTTGAATGTCTCGGTCAGCACGTACTTGCGTTTCAGTTCGCGCAGGATGAACTGGCTGCGGTCGAACTTTTGGTCTTCGGCCAGCCGCCGGGCCTCGACCAGCAACTCGCGCGCGATCCGTTCGCGCGCTTCGAGATAGACGCTGCGCCCCAATTCCAACTCCGGCAACACGGTGGCGTGTTCCCACGGCGGCCGGCCGCCGATGTCCGCCCCGCGCAGGATGCCGGACTGATCAATCAGAAACGTCTTGCGGCCCGTCACGCCATACTGCACGGGCACGGCGGTCGCGGTGAAACCGGTGTCCGCCTGCGCTTTAACCGTGAACAAATACCCGTCCTGTTGTTCAGCAAGGCGGTCGGCGGGTAGGAACGGATTGGGCAGCCGCTGCAACTGCGCCAGATCCGCATACGCGCTGCCCCCGTTTTCCCCTGGCACCGCCTGTGTGGCCCGTAAAAACTCCTGCACCGTGGCCAACTCCTTCAACAGATAAGCAGCTTCCGTCTCGTTCTGTTTGATGATGGTTTCTTGTTGGACTTGGCGTTGTTGGCGTTGTTGGCGATGTGCAAAGTAAAACCCGGCTGCCACCAAGACCGCGATCCAGGCAAACCCCAACCCAATCGCGCCGAGCGCATAGCGGCGTTCGTGAACGTAGCCGCCCCGCTGCCGCAGTAACGACAGGCTGATGAACCCCAGAATAATCGCCAGCAACCAGCCGATCCCCAAAATCAACGGCCCGAACAACCCGAAGAAAAAACCCAGCATCGGCAGAATCCCCGCGCCGCGCCCGGCCAACCCGGCGGCGGGCCGCAAATACAACTCCGCCGGCACGGGCGCATCGGTCGGTCGTTGGGTCGCCAACAGCCCGCACTGCGGGCACACCGTCGCGCCGGGCGGCAAGGGTTGCCGGCAACCCGCGCAGACCGGCCCCACCGGCAACGCGGGCACCACCGTCTGCAACGCCGTGCCGGCGCCCAAGCCATCTTCGAGATACAATAATTCCACCGTCCCAATCCGCACCCGGGAGCGGTGGCCGAGCACGAATCGTTGCACGGGCCGCCCGTCCACCTCAACCTGCCCGGTCCCGCTCAGGTCCACAATCGTCACCAACTCGCCCTGTCGTTCCAACCGGGCATGATACGGCGCGACACCGGGACTGCTCAGACACAGATCGTTATCCGGTGCGGCCCCGATGGTCACCGTGTCCGTGGTCACGAGCAGGACGCGGGGATGCTCGGATTCTGGCTGAACAATCAATTTGCTCATGGGTGCATTATGTGAAGAAAGACGCAAAAGCGCGCGAGTTATTCACGGCACGGCGCCGGGCGGCGCGGGCCGCAGTTGTTCCACCGACCGGAGGTAAGCTTCCAAGCGCGCCACCCGGTCAGCCATTTCTTTGACTCGCAACATCGCCCGCACCCGCAGCCGCAGTTCGGCGACGTTGATCGGTTTGCTGAGGAAATCGTCGGCCCCGGCGGCCACACTCTCATCCAGCCGCTCCGGGGTGTCGTAGGAGGTGAGGATCAACACGGGGATGGCGCGGGTGGTGGGGCGCTCGCGCAACTGCCGGCACGTTTCGATCCCGTCGAGGTGGGGCATCATGATATCGAGCAGGATCAAATCGGGTTGTTCCTGCACCGCGAGCGGCAAGGCGGCACGGCCGTCCGGGGCGGTCAGCACGCCATAGCCCCACTCGCCCAAGACCTGTTGCAGGTACTCGCGAATGGCAGCTTCATCGTCCACCACCAAAATCTTGGCTGGTTGGCTGTTGGTCATCAGGCGGTATCATAGGCCAGCGGTCCCGCTTCGCAAACTAAATTAGCGGGCTTGAGAGCGCCAGTGGTCTCCGCTACTGTGAAAATCATGGAATTACTCTTCCTAGTCGGACCGACGGCGGTTGGCAAAACCGCTGTGGCGCACGAACTCGCCGACCGGCGCGGTGCGACGATTCTTTCTGCCGATTCCATGCAGATCTACCGGGGCATGGACATTGGCACCGCCAAAGACAAACGCGCCCGGCTCGTGGACGTGTGCGACATCACCGAACCGTTCGACGTGAAGCGATATGTCGCGTTGGCCCAATCGGAAATCTCCCATCTGAAATCTCCCATCCTCATTGTGGGTGGCTCGGGACTTTACATCCGCGCCTTGCGGCAAGGATTGTTTGACGGTCCGGGCCGCGACCCGACCCTTCGCGCCCGGCTCGAAATCCTGCCGACGGCGAAGTTGTTTGCGGAGTTGGAGCGCGTGGACCCAGTGACCGCCGCGAAAATTGACCGGCACAACCCGCGCCGCCTCGTCCGCGCCCTGGAAGTGTTCTACAGCACCGGCCAGCCCATCTCCGCATTGCAGACCCAATCACCCGCCACGGATCAGCCCGCACCTGCTTTTTGCCTCGACCGCGACCGACCGGATTTGTATGACCGAATCGAGCGACGGATTGAGGAGCAAATGGCTGCTGGTTGGCTCGATGAGGTTCGACGGTTGATGGCGATGGGTTTGGAACAAAATCCCACCGCGATGCAGGCGGCAGGCTACCGGGAGCTGGTTGCCCATCTCCACGGGGAGCTCACGTTGCCGGCAGCAGTGGCGCAAATCAAAACGCGCACCCGGCAACTGGCCCGGCGACAATTGACTTGGTTTCGGCACGAACCGGGACTACGTTGGTTGACGCTCCGGCGAGACGAACCAGCGGCGGAGACGGCAGAACGAATTCAGAAGGAGCTGAACACGATCGCTTGAAGATGTATGACACGAGCGCGGGGGTGCCCGAACGGGCGCTCTTGGTGGGGTTGGAGTTGCCGGGGCACGACCGTTGGCACGTGGAGGAATCACTCGCCGAACTCCGCGAACTGGCCACCACCGCCGGGCTGATCGTTGTGGACACCGTCGCCCAGAAACGCGCCACGCCCCACGCCGCCACCTTCATCGGCACAGGCAAAGCCGCCGCGCTCGCCGCCCAATGCCAGACCACGGGGGCCGACGTGGTGATTTTTGACGACGACCTTACGCCCGCCCAAGGGCGGAACCTCGGCGAGATTCTCGGCGAGAAAATCAAGGTGCTTGACCGCACCGAGCTCATTCTCGACATCTTCGCCCAACGCGCCCGCACCCGCGAAGGCAAAATCCAAGTCGAGCTTGCCCAACTGCAATACATACTGCCCCGATTGACCGGCCTCTGGACGCACCTCTCCCGGCAACGCGGCGGGGCCGGTACGCGCGGTCCCGGCGAGCAGCAGCTCGA